>JAQUNC010000047.1 GCA_028717805.1 Atribacterota bacterium | reverse complement strand
CAAACCCCTAGAGCCACAAATGCTCCTTCGGCCATATGTATTTATTCTGGCATAAAGAAAGTTTTTTGACTATCCTGGTTAATCAGATTATGCTATAGCTGAATGTTATTTTTCAATTATAGACCCCATCTTCGCTTCTTCGCACACATCTTCATTAATTAATTAGGTAGGCACCGTAACCCTGTTCCAGCAGCTCCTGATAAGCTGGTATTCCATGATATTGTACTGCTTTATCTGGGAATAAAAGACTTATATTATCAACCAATACCTTAATAGCAGTTAGATGTCTTCCCACTCTTTCCTCAATAGGATGTCCGCTTTCGTCATAGGGAACATATAATCTTCCCAGCTCCGCTGCCTTTATGTACATTTTATCCTTTCCGGTTAAAACCAGAGTTTCATCTGTTCGGCCTCTTATTCTTCCCTGGCTAGCATTTGCTGTTTCCATCAGAATGGCCATAGTATTGCTGTAATCCCCCCACTCTCGATGAGTTAATCCACGGAAAGAAGGCGGAGAAATTTCCAGATTGTAATCCAGGTCCTCCAGCTGCAAATCTAAAACAGCAATACTGGCTAAATCTATAGCCCTTTCATGAGCTACAATAGCATTTATCACCGGATATTCCGGAGAGGCTTCATGTAAATCAATAGACAAATTGCATTCTTCCTTTCGAATGACCTCCATAATACCATAACAAACTTTTTCCGTATAATTACCGTCAGGGTCTCCAGGATAACCACGATTTAAATTACGGGTTTCAGAACCGGAAAGTGATTGGCCAAATTGATTAATATAAATATCAGGATCTGGCCACTGATGAATGGGATTGGTCGCCCGTGAACCATATCTAAATGCTCTTATGCCATCTGGTGTTGTAAAATGAATCTGACGAGGAGAGCCTTCCTGGGGATCATTATGGGAATATCCGCTAAGATTGGCTTGTGGTATGATAATCATTCTGCCCTGAGTTACCACAGCATTCTCAATTAACATTACGGTTGAGAGCATAGAAGATGGCTCATTAGGATGGGTACCTCCTAAAATAAAAACCGTACCCCCTGGTTCATCCCCTTCCAAAAAATAAATAGTAGTATCACAGTATTCCCCTTTTAGTTCTGGAAAATAATCACTTAAATTAGCAGTTTCGGTTACTCCGGGTCCGGCTATGATTACATCCGGTTTCCACTGATCAATAAATTCTAAAGCAGACCATAAAACAATAAAAGAAGCAAAAACCAATAAAAAGATGGCAATTTTTTGATTCTTTTTCATTTGCTAATCCTCTCTCCTATTTTCTCTTTCCTCTCTCCTGCATATATCCATATCTATATCCATATCTATCTATATCATATCCATGATTAAAAATATCGGAAAAAATTATTTTATCATAAGTAATCTTAACACAAAAGGAATGATAACAAGGGAACCAGTAAGCTGATGCCAGACATTTTTCTCCTTAAACATTTCCAGAACAACTAAAGCAGTTAAAAATAAGATAATTAAACGGTAAATAAGAGTGATAATAGCCATTCTTCTCCTCTCCCTTTTCAGCTTTTCAGTAAATTACAACAGAATTTCAGCAATAACATTGGCAAAAACAATAATTACTATACACCAAGCAGCAGTAATAATGGCTGGTAAGATGCAATACTTTAAAACTTTAAAGTAATTTTTCTCGCCCACCACCTGAGCGGCAAAAATTCCTGCCAATGCTGTTGGTGGCATCAAATCTCCCAAAGCTGCTAATTGAGACAATGCTGATACTGTTATTACCGGGCTACTCTCCAGTAAAGACAGAGCAAAAGGCACTCCTAAGACCGAAGCTGAACCATAAGCAGATACCGCACCAAAAAGCGGCATACTAATAGCAATCCCCAGGTACAACAAAAAAGCAGGTAAACTTAAACAATTTATAACAATATAACCTCTTACTCCGGTCAGAGTCATAACCTGAATAAACATGCCCACTCCCACCAGAATACCTAAAACTGGCAAAGCATCATGAATTGCCTCTTGAGATATTTTTAAGAAGTTAAATTTTTTCCCGGAAAATATTCCTACCAGGGCAGCAATCAAAAAATAGATAGGCATTCCCAGGGTAGGAAACAGCTCGGGCAAAAAGGTCTCTCTTAACATAAGGGCAAATAGAATAATAATAGGCAAAAATAATCGTACTCCAAAATCAGCAAGATAAGAAGTGGGAAGACTATCCTTTATCTTCTCATAATTGAAAACCTTGAGATATTTCCTTCCCAAAAAGAGACTGGTTAAAATAATTAAAGGAATGGTCACCAATAACAGGGGCATGGTAAAACCAATATAAGGTAAATCAATTCCTCCTCCTATTATTAAGGCATTGACATTTATAGGGGGAGCAGCTTCGCCATATACAGCAGCCATGGCAACCACTGCTGCGGTTATTTCCTTGGGAAAACCCATATAAATTAATACTGGAGAAACAAGTACTCCGCCAGTTAAAACTGCAGCAGTAGCAGAACCGGTAATCATTCCTGGGAAAACAACTATAAAAGATAAACCAATAATTAATAAAGCCGGCTTGGAATAATATTTTTCGATTAACCATCTGGTTATGGTATCCATCATCCCGTTGTATTGCACAACCTTCATAAAAATCATGGCAGTTGCAATGACCAGAATGGTATTGAGATAATTAAATCCTCCTTCCACCAGATGACGAATGGGAATACCAAATCCAGCTACCAGACAACCGGAAATAGCAGATATAGCCATAGCAATGCCTACCGGCAGCTTAAATTTAAAACAACTTATGGCAAATATACCTACCATTACTACAAAATAAAGCAATTCGATGCTAAACAATGTATCACCTCCCCCACAAGTATCAAGCATATCAAGGGGACGGTTCTCTTGATTCACTTTTTTAAGAAAGTATTAGGTCAGGAGAACCGTCCACATGACATGACCTAATTTTAATAACCGATAGCTATACCATCACGACGTGAATCGCCGCCACCGAATAGTACACCATTTTTCAACATAATTCCCTGAGCACCGCCAAAGTAGAGGTCGTGAGAACCTCTCGCTTCTACTTGATTACCCAGCAGCCTTAATGCCTCCACAGTTAAAACAGGAATACGACTTTCCACATAGATGGGCATCGCTTTCCCTGCTGAGGAATAGGCATGCATGCGAGGCGCCTCAATAGCTTCATCCATCCCCATACCAAAATCAATGACATTAGAGATAATCTGTGCCATTGCGGTAAAGATTCTGGTTGCTCCAGGAGAACCTAAAACCATAAAGACCTCGCCATCCTTTTCTACAATGGTCGGTGACATGCTGGATAGAGGTGCTTTACCCGGTTCAGGAGCATTGGGAGATTCTGGATTAGTAGAAAAGTCATCCATTTCATTATTCATAATAATACCCACCCCAGGAACAATCACACCGGAACCAAAGAAATAGTTAATAGTTTGAGTTAAAGCAACCGCATTCCCTTCAGCATCTATAACCGATATATGGCTGGTGCTTTGATGTTCAAATTGACCTGGCTCTCCAGCTGGAATTTCCAATTTTGGTTTAGTGACATTAATCTGATCTGCCAGGAATTTAGCATACTCCTTAGAGGTAAGTCCTTTTAGAGGTATATCAGTAGCAAAAGCCGGGTCTCCCATATACTTAGCTCTATCCGCAAAAGCCATTTTCATTACCTCTGCTAATACCGAGATATGATTCGGTCCCAAATAATTCATATTGGCAATATCATAATTTTCCATTATATTCAAAATTTGAATTAAATGGGTACCACCGGAGCTGGGAGGTGGCATAGAGTAAATATCATATCCCCGATAACTGCCGCTAACCGGTTCGTGTCTGCGTACCTTATAGTCCTTTAAATCTTGAATAGCAAGAATGCCTCCCGCAGCTTGAACAGCATCGACTATCTTCTGACCTAATTCACCACCATAGAAATAATCAATACCATTAGCCAGGATTCCCCGATAAGTCTTTGCCAGATCTTTCTGTATCAGTATTTCTCCTGTTTCCAGAGGAATACCATCCTTAAGATAAGCAATGGCAAAAGGATCATTCCAGTTAACCAGCTTCTCATAATTATCTTTAATCATATCACTAAAAGTCTCAGTAATCTCAAATCCATTTTCCATATGGTGTATAGCAGGAGTCATTACCTCTTCCAAAGTCATGGTGCCATATTCATCTAAAGCAGTTTTGAGTCCCATTAAAGTACCTGGAACACCACTTGCCTTACCACCCACTTGAGTCCATAGCTCTGCTTTAGACTGCTCAGAATCAAACATGTCTTTGGTAGAAGCACCGGGAGCGCGTTCTCTATAATCTAAAATAATAATTTCTCCTGTTTGGGCAAAACGGATAACCATAAAACCCCCGCCACCTATTCCGGAAGCATTTGGTTCCACTGCATTCAGAGCAAAGGCTGTGGCCACTGCTGCGTCTATAGCATTACCCCCTTTTTGTAATATATCCACACCGACCTGAGCAGCCAAAGGATGAGCAGCAGCAACCATGCCATGAGCGGCAATGGCATCTTGTGGGGTATGTCTATCTGCGGCAAATGAAGATAAAGAAGCAATTAAAAAGACTAACATAAAACTAACATAGAAAGTAATTTTTTCTCGATTTATTTTCATCTTTTCCTCCTTTTTTATTTCGCTAAAGTAAAGCTACTTATCTCTGCTTTCACCTCCAGTCATTTTATTAATTAATGATTTTTATCAACCATGAAGTATCTGACTCTGACTATGATTATTTATGATTTATGCTAAATTATCATTTGTGAGAAATATTAGTCTATATAACTTCACATATATAGGGGAATGTTGTGACAGGCAATTTATGAAAGCTTTATAATTCAATTCCCCGGTTCCCCGGATCATTGTTATTGATAGTTAGTAATAATAAATATTATTTAATAATGTATCTGTATTAAGAATATCATATAATTATTTATCAAGCAATAATTTTTTGTATCTATCGATATACTATAAGTTGGCAATAAGTTAGTAATAAAAAAATTGACTTAGTTGCTATAATAATAAATAAATAATGCAAATTTGCTATTTATTACAATTAGCATTTCAATTGGTAGAGGTAGCTCTATTATATATTTCTATAGTCTCCTATTTTTGATTTGGCTGGTTGCAAATGAGTAATAATTTCCCTAAGTCCAGGGAAGAATTGAAAGAAGAATTAATAAAACTTAAAAGACATTCTTTGAAAAAGGTAGATGGGATTCCCATAATATCGATTTCCCAGGTCAAGAGGATAGCCCAAAATTTTAACTTAACCCCGAGAGAGATAGAAATAGCAGCTTTACAGAAAGAAATAATACCAGCCCGGTACCGAAGAAACTTTAATACTATAAACTTTGCCGAACAAATAACCTTACTTAGCTCAAAGGTAGCAGTAGTTGGCTGTGGTGGATTAGGGGGAAATATCATAGAATTGCTGGCAAGATTGGGTGTAGGAAATATTATCACAGTCGATGAAGACATATTTAAGGAAAGCAATCTTAATCGACAAATACTATGCACTGAAAAAAATATCAGAAAAGAAAAAGCAATAAGTGCTGCGGCAAGAATAAAATATATAAATTCCAGTATCGATGCCCGATACTATTCCCAGTATATTGATACTGAGAATATTAACAGTATTATCAATGGTACAGATGTGGTAGTTGATGCCCTTGACAATATCCCTTCCCGATTTATCCTGGAAAAAGCCTGTAAAAAATTAAAAATCCCCTTTATCCATGGTGCCATTAACGGATTACAGGGGCAGGTTACTACCATCTTTCCCCAAGACAGCGGTCTAACTGCCATCTATGGTCCAGAAGATAGGTATCATAAGAAGCCTCTTGCTAACCAGGTTAGTGTGCTTTCGGTTACCCCTTCTCTAATTGCTTCATTGCAGGTAACAGAGGTGCTGAAGATTTTATTGAAGAGAGGAAAGCCTTTAAGAAATAAGCTGCTCTTAATTAATCTGGAAGAGAACGATTTTAGTATGGTAGATATTTTATACTAATGACCAGTAACTAGTTGCTGTCAGCCAAAATATCCTCTATTTTACTAAAAATGACTGATTTAATCTTTGTTAGCTTTTCTTCTGCCTCAGCGCGATTCCTACCTACAAAGGACATATATATTTTGATTTTTGGTTCA
The DNA here is from genome assembly GCA_028717805.1 of Atribacterota bacterium. Lineage (NCBI taxonomy): Bacteria > Pseudomonadati > Atribacterota > Atribacterota bacterium. The sequence continues at coordinate 7,636 of JAQUNC010000047.1, read as the reverse complement.
GTACCGGAAGGCCGAATGGCATACCAGGAGCCATCACTAAAGAAACACTTCAATACATCAGACTGAGGGATATCTACAATCTCCTTTTTATGCTGTTCATAATCATATTGAAAGGATGATTGATAATCAATTTTACGGGATATCTTCATTCCCGAAATCTCAGGAAATATCTCCCGAAAGCCAGACATTATCTTTTCTATCTTCTGTTCTCCTTCCAATCCTTCCAGGAAGATTGATTCTAAATGCTCCAGAAAATATCCATGCTGCTCATAAAGTTTCTGTAAAACATCCAGTAGAGTCAAGCCTTTTTTCTTATAAAATGCAGCCATCTCCGTAATCAACATGGCACTTATTACAGCATCTTTATCCCGTACGAAATTTCCCGTAACGTAGCCAATGCTCTCTTCATACCCGAATAAAAAAACGCCACCTTTTTTCTCCAGTTCTTCTGCTTTATTACAGATATACTTAAATCCGGTCAGAGTATCATAAGTGGGAATATTATAGTGCTCGGCAATCACTTTGCCCATTTCTGAAGTAACAATAGTTTTTATCACAAAACCATTTCTGGGCAATTTTCCTCTTTCCTGGCGTCTTTTTAGAATATAATCTAACAGCAAGGCTCCAGTCTGATTGCCGTTTAAAAACACATAATTTCTTTTACTCTGAACTGCAACAGCGATGCGGTCACAATCCGGATCAGTAGCCAGCAGGATCTCTGCTCCTACCTTTTTACCTAATTCTACTGCGCGTTCAAATGCCTCGGGATTCTCCGGATTGGGCGATTTTACAGTAGAAAACTCAGCATCTGGCTGAGCCTGCTCCTCATCCACAAAAACATTCCGAAATCCCATATCACTTAAAATTGTTCTTATAGGAACATTCCCGGTGCCATGTAAGGGAGTGTATACTATCCTTATGTTTTTATCTGCTTCCTCCGCCTTACTCAGTGACAATGTTTTAACCTTTCCATAGTAAACACGGTCAAATATTTCACCCAATATATTACATAATTTCCTTTCTTTTGCCTCTTCTAAGGAAATTAACTTCACTTCAGAATAGTCTCTAATTTTACCAATCTCGGCAATAATCTCATCAGCTACCTCCGGTAATATCTGGGCACCATTCCCGCCATACACTTTATAACCGTTATAATCAGGTGGATTATGACTGGCAGTGACTACGATACCGGCAGCAGCACTAATCATCCTTACAGCAAAAGATAGTTCGGGAGTAGGGCGTATATCATCAAAGATATAGGTTTTGATACCATTGGCTGTTAAAACCTGGGCTACCTGCTTGCAAAACTCCCGAGATTTCCGTCGGGGATCATAGGCAATAACTACCCCTCTTTCCTGAGCCTTTTTCCCTTTCTTAATAAGATAATTAGCTAATCCCTGGGTGGATTGTCCTACGGTATAAATATTCATACGATTAGTACCAATGGCAATTTTACCTCGCATTCCTCCAGTACCAAATTCCAGATCCTTATAAAAACGATCCATAATTTCGTCTTTATTATTAGCTATAGAGCGCAATTCCTCTTTATCTTCCTCGCTAAGATAAGGACTGTTCAACCATTGTTTATATTTTTCCCGGTAATCCAAATTAATCCCTCCCCCTAAACTTAGTATACTCTTTACTTCACAATTATGATATTTCACTTAACTCTTTGCTTTATAATTATGACTAATTTGCCTATAAAATCTGCTTTAGTACTTTATTCTTATTACACCTTATTTCATTTCTTATCTGCTCTATTATTTTATTTGGTAAATCCACTTACTAAGTCTTCCAGGTAAAATCTAAATAACTTTCCGGCATCCAGTAAAATCTGTGGTTTTCGGAAAGCCTCCCGGAATAATCTGGAATGGTGGTCATAATCAACCATCTTTTCAATGAAATCAGAATTCTTTCTAAATAAGGTGAATAATTCTCTCCTCTGGTCATCAGCTAAATTTTCGTAAATCTTACGAGCCTTAATTCCAAATTTAATTTCCTGACCAAACTGTTTTTTCCACCGGCTATCATACTGCTCTAATTTACCTTCCCTGATACAATCTGCCAGAATATGAGCAGATTGCAAACCATAAGAAAGGCCTCCACCAGTTAAAGGCTTAATCTGACAGGCAGCATCACCAACCAGTGCAATTTGATTATCGCAGGTGGGAATAAATCCTAAGGGAATTTTTCCAGACACTGTATCAATAATCTCCCCTTTAATCTCTTTTCCCCTGATAAAATCATGCAGTATATCCTTACCCTGATCCGATAATATTCCAATCCTCAAAATTTTTGAATCCTCGGAAATCATCCAGATAAAAAATTGAACAGTTTCATTAAAGAAGACTTGAATTAAATCTTTGGCCATAATCGGTATAGAATCATGCAATCTTATCTGGTATTGCATACCAAAATAGTATTTTAATATAATATTGCTATTGTTATCTTTTTTACTATAATTTTGTAAAAAGTATCTGCGAACCAGGGAGTTAACTCCGTCCGCTCCTATTAAGATATCTGCTTCATACTCCTTTCCCAGTTCCGTCTCTACTAAATAAGTACCATTGTTTTGCTTAATAGTAGAAACACGCTCTCCCAAATTAATCTCCAAGCCTTCACCTAAATATGAATCAAACTTTTCCCTATTTAATATTACTGCCACGCCTTCTCTATTAATGGAAAACTCTTCTTCCCATGGTGTATTTATAGAAAATCCATTAATTCTACTGATAAGAGCATCATCAGAAATGAATGGCTGTACCAGGGTAAGCGTATCTGAGGAGACAATACCGGCACAATGTACCGGTTTTCCCACCGAAATATGTTCTTCTAACAGAACCGAGCGATAGCCCATTCTCTTTAATAATTGAGCGGTATAACAACCTGCCGGTCCGGCACCAACTATCAATATCTTCATTAAAGATAAGTCCTTTCCATAAGCATTTCTAAAACTTTAAACTGAGAAGCTATCCCCTTCCTATATGCTCCGTTATATTGTCTTACGAATAAAGCAAAATAGCTATTACCTCAAATATCGCTTCTATACCAATTAGCGCCAGTATTAAATGAGGTTCTCCCATACCACCGGATATTTTTAGAATTTATTGAGCCAATCCTTTAGGACCATCCTTGGGGGCAAAATATTTTTCCTTCTTTAAACACACCAAAGGTATATGGAAAACGATGAACCGCCTTAATAAAGAAATCAATCAGGAAGGGAATAATCAATATCGCTCCAACAGTCTCAAAATCACCCACAATAACACTCACTGCCAGCACTGTTCCCATGTATAAGGTCCCCCACATCACTTACCAGCACCTTTGCCGGGTACCAATTATAATATAAGGTAACCAAAAAAGGAAATAAAGCCACTGCCAATAATAAAAACATCTTATCCACCAACATATTTACATTAATATTTCAGTCTTCTACATTAAAGGTAAAATTAATTTTCCTCATCTATCTCATCTATCTCATCATTGTCAAGATACATTATCTGTTCCTTCAATATACTCTTCTCTAATAATGGATTCCAATATTATGTTTTAACTTGAATTTTTCAGTATAACCAGAATTAGAAAAATGCATTTGTTATTTGCTTACAATTTACTCAGTAATTTTTGATAGTCATCTATGGTAATATCAATTTCTTTTAAAATAATCCTAGTTAATGGTCGAGATAATATCCTGCTTCACTTCCGACCATATTCATCATCAAATCTCACAATATCATCTTCTTCCAGGTACTCTCCCATCTGCACCTCAATTATCTCTAAAACAGATTCCCCTGCATTCTCCAATCTATGCTTCTGTCCTACTCTAATATCCACACTTTCACCAGCATTCATAATCCTTTCCTTATCATCTAAAGTTACTTTAGCTATCCCTTTTACCACCATCCAATGTTCAGCTCTATGATGATGCAGCTGGTAACTGAGCTTCTTCCCTGGATTTACCTTTATCCTCTTTATTTTAAAGGCACCAAGCTCTTCTGTTAACACCTCATAACTACCCCAGGGACGAAAATCCTGCACATGATATTCAGTGCGAATATCCTTCTTTCCCTTTAACAGGTTAATAACTTCTTCTACCCTCTGGGATTGTCCTTTTTTACAAACTAGAAGAGCGTCTTTCACGTCAATGATAATCAAATCATCAACTCCAACCATCACCCCTAACTTTCCAGCTTCGGAGTGAATAAGATTGTTTCTGGAATCCAGCAATAAATATTCCTCACTACCAACATTTCCTTTCTCATCCCGGTCAAAAACATAATAGAAAGCATCAAAATTACCCAGGTCATTCCAGCCAATATCTGCCGGAATCACTACCACTCTCTTGCTTTTTTCCATAATGGCATAATCAATAGAAATTTTTTCCTTGATCTTGTTAAAAGCTTCCTCCAGATTTTTACTCTCCTGAAAAGCCTTCTTAATTTCAGGAGTAAACTTTTCTGCTTCTTCTATAAATAGTTCACTATTAAACATAAAAATCCCACTATTCCAGAAATATCCTTTTTTAATATATTCTACAGCCCTTTGATAATCTGGTTTTTCCTTAAACTCTTTTACCACATAGCCATATTTACCCTTACTCTCTCCAGGTGCAATATATCCATGACCGGTATTTGGTTCAGCGGATTTAATACCAAAAGTGATAAGCGAATCACTGGTTAAATATTCTACAGATTTAATTAATTCTATAAATTTTTTACTTCTTTTAATTAAATGATCAGAAGGAAATACCACAATAGTTTCAGAGATACTTTTCTCTCTTTTTAAAATCTCATCAACCCCAGCATAAATAGCAGGTAGGGCATTCTTGTCTTCCGGCTCTACTAATATATTTTCCTCAGGATAATTATATCCTAACTCTTCCACTGCCCCCATAATTAAAAACTCATAGTTCTTATTGGTAACCACATAAATATCATCTAAGGATGCCAAAAGTAGACTACGCAGAAAGGTCTCCTGAAACAGGGAGCGCTTTCTACCCTGAAACTTGATAAACTGCTTGGGAAGCCTATCCCTACTTAAAGGCCACAGATTGGTACCGACTCCGTCGACAAGTATAATTACTTTCATCTCAACGCCTTCCTGTAATATACTAAGTAAATACTGAACCCACCTAGTGGGTGTTTTTGATTTTCTTTTTACATGTCTTCTTATTTTTTTCTTATTGTCTGAGCGTTAAAGTTTATTGCCCCTTATTGTGAACTTCAGATTACCAATAACAAGCTTACAAATCTTAATAGTTATGTATAAAAATCATTTATCTAAAAGTCTTGATATTAACTCTATGGAGAGATTTATAATCTAAATTAAAAATATTTATTGTAAGTGTAACTAAACACAATAAGCACTATGCCAACTAATCTGCCATTGTGAATCAAGCTTTAGTTAGATTCGGCAATATCATTCAGTTATTCTCATACCAATAATATATGATTATATGTAACTATATGCCATTATTACCTTGCACATTTATACTGAAAAATATCAACTGAAAACTGAAAATTAATTTACCATTTAAATTCCTTTAAATGTTCTTTATCCCTATTAGGATTATAATCAGGAATTATCTCCTGCATTTTTTTGATAAGATCCTCAGCAGAATCATTCAGTGCGAATTGTTCCAATTCGGCAATTCTTTTTAATAATTCCTCTTTATTGACATCCTGAGCCTGTGCGACAAATACCTTTTTGTGAGCGGTATGAGTGGCCATTTGACTTTTTTCCTCTACAGACATTAATTCTTCAAATAATTTTTCACCAGGACGCAAACCTATAACTTTAATTTTAATGTTCTTTTCCGGTTCAAAGCCCATTAGCTTAATCATCTCTCTTGCCAGATCATAAATTTTTATCGGTTCACCCATATCCAATACAAAAACTTCACCATTTTTAGCAAATATGCCTGCCTGAATCACCAGCTGACTGGCTTCCGAAATAGTCATAAAGTATCTTTTCACTTCCTTATCTGTTACAGTAACTGGTCCTCCCTGGGAAATCTGCATTCTAAATAATGGAATTACACTGCCACTACTATCCAATACATTACCAAAACGTACTGAGGCAAACTTAGTACGACTCTTTTTCCCATATGCTTTTACTATCATCTCGGCAATTCGTTTACTAGCACCCATTACACTGGAGGGATTAATTGCTTTATCAGTGGAAATCATGATAAAACTTTCTATATTATTTTGATGTGATAATTCCACCAGATTTTTAGTGCCAATAATATTATTCCACACCGCTTCTTCTGGATAATATTCTAAAATAGGTACATGTTTATATGAAGCAGCATGAAAGACAACATCAGGCTTTATCTCCGGGAAGATTTTTTTTAATTTTTCTGTGTTGGTTATATTTAATAATAAGGGGACCACTAATAAAGCTGGCCAATTATTCCTTATTTCATTAAAAACAGCATAAAGATTGTTTTCGCTTTTATCTAATAGAATCAATCGTTGAGGATTAAAATAACAAACTTGACGTGCGATTTCACTGCCTATTGATCCACCAGCGCCACTGACCAGTAAAGTTTTGTTATTGATATAACCAGAAATGGCATTTGTATCTAAATTAACAGGCTTCCGACCTAAAATATCTTCAATCTGCAATTTTCTTATCTTACTGTAACTAACCTTCCCATCAACCAGTTCGTATAATCCCGGCAATGTTCTGATATTCACTACTTTCGGTATTTGCTCAACAATATTTTTTATTTGTTTACCATCTGCAGAAGGCATAGAAATAATGACACTATTGATGCTATTTTCTTTAATAATCTTACTAATATCTATGGTTGCTCCTAAAACCCTCTTACCATGGATAGTTTTCCCTAACTTATTTCTATCATCATCTACAAAACCAACTAAAAATCCCAAATCTTTTCTTCTAATTATTTCCCGGGATATAACATCTCCTGCATCACCTGCTCCGACTAATAAAATCCTGTCTTTTCCTTTTCCCAACTTAATCCTGCCTTCATGATATAAACGCCAAGCTAATTTGTTGCCAATAATGAAGGTAAGGCAAAAAAAGAAAAAAAGAAATATTATAGTTCTGGGAAACTGATATCTTCTAAGAAAGAATATGATTAGCACAGAAGAAATCATAGTTAATATTTGTGTTATTCCAATTAGGAGGATTTCTTTTATACTAAGATAACGCCAAAAACAATCATACAAGCGTAATAATGTTGAAAAAAACAAGTAGATTAATACAATTATAATGATATTTTCCCGATAAAGAAAAAAATAATGCTGAAACTCATTACCAAAGCGAACTAATAAAGATAAAAGTAGAGCAACATTAATGCAGATTATATCTAAAATAATCCACAAATATTTATTATTAATCTTATCTATATCCATAGTTAGATTATAGAATTATACACTACTATATTGCAAGTAGAATTTATTTAATACAAGTATGATATAACAGAATTGATTATGTAAAATGGGAATTGCCTGGTTAACTGCTGTTAAATCAATTAAATATACTACAAATAAGAGATATGCTCTTATTGTATTTCACAATCCTGACAAAACTATTCTCTATCTACAGCTAATTTTAATGCCTTCCTTTAGCCTCCTAACCACATAATCAATCTGTTCTTCCTGTA
>JAQUNC010000046.1 GCA_028717805.1 Atribacterota bacterium | reverse complement strand
CAAAGTAATTTAATAACTTTGCTTTCTCTTCAGATGATAAATATTTTTGGTAATTTATATTTCTTAATCTTAAATATTCTTTAAATGAAAAAGGCAATATGAGATAATCCAGGGTTCTACCGCGAAGAGAGGTAGCAATTTCCTGTGATAATAGTTTAGATGAAGATCCGGAAATGAATATATAAGCATCTCTTTTTTCTAATAAATCTCTTATAAATATTTCCCAATTTTCTATTCTTTGTATTTCATCTAAAAAAAGCCATATTTTTTGTTTCTTATTTTCCGGATAGATTTCATAAAAGGTATTTAAAAAAGATATTAAATCATTTAAGTCCATGGCAACTAATCTAGGATTTTCAAAATTTATATACAAGGTCCTTTCTTTTTTTATTCCTTTATCAATGAGCTTTTTTATTAAGGAATATAAAAAATAGGTTTTGCCACTCCTTCTTGGCCCTAATATAGTCGTTGCCCTATTTAGGGGAATTTCTAAGTTAATAAAATTTTGCAGCTCCCTTTCCACTAAGGAAGGCAAGGTATTCTTTTGATGATCCAGTATTATTTCTGACAGTATTTCCTTATCTATCATATAAGCCTTTCTAAAATTTCAAGTCGCAAACTGTTTTTTATTTATTAAATTATATAAGAGGAAATGTTTTGTTAATATTTCCCTCTATATTATACAATTATGACAGTAGAAAAACAAGAATTAACAATTACAAATCAATAACAATCAGTAGATAGTATACTTGGTTCATTGGTTAATTAGTTAATTAGTTAATTAGTTCATTGGTTAATTGGTTCAAAAAAACAGTTCATTAGTTCGCTAGTTATTTAGTTAATTAGTTCAGAAATACATAAAATATAGTTTATTGGTTAATTTGTTAGCAAATACAAAAAATACAATTAATTAGTTTCGTTAGTTAATTGGTTCACAAAAACAGTTCATTAGTTTCGTTAGTTAATTAGTTAATTAGTTCAAATACATAAAATACAATTAATTAGTTGATTGGTTGATTTGTTCATTAGTTTAGCACAAATATTTAATTACTTTTCGATTTCTTTTTTATAATCTTTGTATTCTTTGCATGTTCTTAAGTATCTGATAAAAGCATTGATTTGTTTGAAAATATCTACTGATTTAGAATAAACATCATTAAATTGTTCTTTAGTGATATATTTTAAATCAAATGCAACAAATAAATGACTTTGTACTTCTGCTATAGAGCCTCTTGATATCACTAAAAAGTTTATAAACTCCTTTTTTGAATATCTATGAAAACCTTCTGCGATATTGCTCATTATTGAAACTGCAGCACGGGTAATTTGAGATTTTAGTCCATAGTTTTCCCTATTTGGAAAATTGTTCGTAATTTGATATATTTCCCTGGTAAAAGATCTGGCATCTTTCCAAACATCTAAATTGTAAAAAGAATTAATTTTTGTCATTTCCCTCTGTTTAACTTTTTGATAAACTATTAAACCAATCAAGTAAATTTTTTATTTTATCATTTCGAACTAATGAGCTAATTAACCAACGAAACTAATGAACCAATGAACAAATTAACTATTTCACTGATCTGCTAATAGCCACTTCCATACTGGTAATATTCGAATATCTATATCTTCAATAATCTTATTTTCTTCTTCATCAAAGGTAAATATTGTACCTTTTTTTATTCCTAATTTTTTGCAAGCCTCAACTAAGCCTTCTATCTCTCTTTCTTCATTATCTTCTTTTAATTCCCAGGTTACTTGATAGGAAGTTAATTTACCTTGATTATCTTTTACTATAAAATCACATTCTCTATTTTCATCAAAATAAAATACCTCTTCTCCTTTTTTTCTTAACTGCCAAAAGACTATATTTTCTAATATTCTTCCCCAATCATCAGAGGTAACCTTTTTACAGATACCGGTATCTACAAGATAAATTTTTGCCGGATTTCTCATTCTCTTATAAGAAGATTCAGCAAATATTCTTATCTCATAAATAAGCATACTTTCTAAGAAGTAATGGTAATACGAAAATAAAGTATCTTTGGAAAAAGGAAATTTTTCTTTATATTGTTTATAGAAAGCATTCAAAGAAATTTTTAAGGAAAATGAGGAAAAAAGTTTTTCCATAAGTGCTTTTAAAAGATGGATATTAGTTATATTAAATCTTTCCACCAGGTCCTTGAAAAACATTGCCTCGAGATATTCTGTAATAACCTTCTTCTTTTCAAAGTCCGATGTTAGAAGAGACACCTCGGGGAAACCTCCCCATTTTATATATTCATAGAAATATTTTTTTATTAAGGTTTTTTTCGAGCCATAAATAATATTTTTATCATTGGCATCAATATTTTTTATATATAAATATTCTCTAAAAGAAAAGGGGGTTACTTCTACACTCCAAGCTCTCCCTCTTAAAGATGTGTGGATTTCCATAGGCATTATTCTCGAAGAGGAACCAGTGACAAATACTTTTATGTTCGCCCGTTCCACAATTCTTCGGCAATATTTTTCCCAACCTTCGATGTTCTGAATTTCATCAAAAAGAAATACAAGATCTTTACCTATTAGATTGGGTTTTAATTCCAGAAATGCTTCTTTTAATACCTCAAAATCTTTTAGTTCAAAATCGCTTAGTCTTTCATCTTCAAAATCTAAATATAATGATTGTTCTTTCTGCTTCTTAAATAGATCAAATAAGATATAGGTTTTACCACTTCTCCTTACACCAAAGAGTATTACTACTTTATTTAATGTTTCGGGAATAGAAATACCCTCTCTTTTTGTAATATTTTTTACCTGCCGGGTAATAAATTCTTCATTAGATATAATGATTTCTTTTAAGAGCTCTTTACTTACCATGCTTAAATATTTCCATTCATATAGTTATAAAAGGAGTAACTAAATACTTTTGTCCTTTTTATAAAACCATATTATAACATATTTATCCTTTTTACAAGGACGATTAATTAGTTCACAATAAAAAGCCAATCTACCAATCCTTTAAATCAATCTTCCAATCTGCCAATCCAGAAGAATCAACCAATCGACCAATCGACCAATCTATAAAGAATTATCCGATCTACCGATCGCCAATCAAGAATCAAATACAAGAAACAAATCTAACATCTGCCAATCAAAGCACAATCTTCCAATTGCTAATCTGTAAAAAATCAAAGAATCAGCCAATCTGCCAATCTATAAAGAATCAAAGAATCTTTCAAATCAAATAAAATTGAATTAAATATTTTCAAAAAGAATAATAGGTCTATTGTGGTAAGTGTGGTTAAACTGAAAGTTTATCCAGATAATGTGTTTAAAATTAAATTTATACACATTATGTTACTTTCCACAATTATAATTTAAACATTTCTTAAATAATTCATAAGGCCATTCAGCTGCTGAGCAATTTTTTTTGTATCTTGATAATATTTTTTAAACTCTATTTCTGATATATATTTTAAATCAAGTGCAATATAGAGGTCATTTTGTATTTCTGCACAAGAACCCCTAGCCATGGATAGATAATTAGTTAATTCTTTATCTGTTCTACGATCGAAGCCTTCGGCAATATTTGAACCTATAGAAACGGCTGCACGTCTTATTTGAGAAGTCATACCGTACATCTCACCCTTGGAGAAACTATTTGTTAATCTATATATCTCGGATGTAAATTTTCTAGCAAGCTGCCAAACAGGTAATTCTTCAAAAGATTTTATTTTAGCCAAAAAGTGAGCCTCCAAAAATATAATCTACCAATCATCCAATCGCCAATCTCGACAATCGACCAATCAAAAAACAAATACAAGAAACAAAAAACTATAATCTGCCAATCTTATAAGAGCAACCAATCGCCAATCTTCCGATCTGCCAATCGACAGAACAGCCTATCACCGAACTTCCAATATATAAGGAATCAGACAATCCCCAATCGACTAATCAAATATAAGAAAAATAATGACTTATTAATTCTTTTTTCTGTTGCTCATCCGCTTGCATGTATATTAATTTGTTAGCATTTAACATTGTTCAAAATATGAACAAGTATATTTTACTTTATTTCCTTCTCATTTGCAACATTGTTATGCTGGCTGCTGATATATTTTTTGATTAAGTCATCAATGTTGATAATATCAATGATTGATTCTTCATTACTACTATTATTATGATTAGCCTCTTGAGATATTTTAGATAGAAGTGATTCTTTTAATTCCTGGTCAACAGATATTATGATATTATTCTGGTATTCTTCGGGTACTTGGTTAATTTTTTTAGTAAATTCATCTATAGAAACAACCTGATGTCCTAACAAGTTTTTCTGGGACTGTTCCTCAGATATAATCACGGTTATTTCAATGGGTGATTCAGTTGATGCCAGGAGTATTAACTTGGTGTATTGGTTTTTCCCTAAAATAATGAGATTCTTTTTTCCTTTTTGGTGTAAACTATCCAGTAAATTAATAATGATATTTTCAGCATCCCAGAAGTATTTTTGGGTTTCCTGGAAACGTTGAAATGCAAACTGGGTAGCCTTAGACATTCCGGCAGGTGTAATCAAGTAAAGCCATTTTCTCCCTTTCAATTTGCTAGCTTTTACCCAGCCGCGATGAATGAGGTTTTGTAAAATTTCATTGGTTAAACCTAAAGAAATATTTAATTTTTGGGATAAGGAACGCTGATTTGTGGAGGGATTGTTTTTTAGCTCTAAGAGCATGTCAATTTGCTTAATGTTGGGCATACAATTTCCTTTCAGTCAATTCAGTCTACCGGTTTACCAGTCTACCGGTCTACCAGTCAAATAAACACAAGTCTTCCAGTCACCCGGTCTACCGGTTACACAAATACAATTGACCAATTTACCAGTTTGCCAGTTTACCAATTAAGACAATTACCCATTTTACCGGTTGGATAATTAAGCTAATTTATTTGTTAGAAAAAGTTTTTTCATTTGTCCTTAAATATTTTATTAATCCATTAATTTGCTTTGCAATCTTTTTTGAATCCTTATATGTTTCTTGAAATTCATCGTCATTTATATAATTTAAATCTTTTGCAATAAAAAGATCATTTTGCACTTCGGAAATTGAACCTCTGGAAATAACTAAAAAATTTATAAACTTTTTTTGAATAACGATCAAAGCCTTTTATAAGATATTTTTTCCCATTCTACTCTTTAGATATTTTTCTCTCTTATAAGTATTGCTTTTATCTAAACAATCTTCAAAATAAATTAACTTCAAGGAATTTTATGTTTTATTGAAAAAACTAATCCACCTTTGTGTTCTTTAAATCTTTTCTTCAAATTGCTCGTAGCTCCTGTATAAAGAATTTCATCTTTTTTACTTCTTAGAACATAAGTGTAAAACTAATCAGGTCTAATGGGGTTCATATATGGATTACCTCTTTTAATATTTGTTTACCTATTTTTGGTTTCAATCCAGACTTCTCTACTAAATCAACTTTTATTCCAACAATTTCAGTTAAATAATATTCCATATTAACGAATGTTAAAAGGTCAATATCTGTATTCTCCTCAAATTCTACAAGTATATCCAGGTCACTTTTTTCTTTGTCTTCTCCTCTTACAAAAGAACTAAAAATACCAATCTCTTTAATCCCATATTTTATTTTCAACTCATCTTTATGTTTCTTGAGGATCTCAATAATTTTGTTTAAATTAATAGCTTTTATTTTTGCCATACCTTAGCCTCCACCCAGCTTTATATGTAAAAAACATAAAGCAATTTTTAAAATTTCCAATTAATGTTCAGGACGTGAACTTAGTAAAATTATACTTAAAGGGAGTTGAAGATGTCAAATTAATTAAGTAACAAGTGATAAGTAATGAAAAATATAGCGTCAATTGACCCGTTGACCAGTTTGCCAATTACAGAAATACAATTGACCAGTTCACCAGTTTGCCAGTTGGCCGGTTAAATACAAAAAACCTATTAGTCGGCCAGTTTGCCGGTCGGCCGGTCTACCAGTCAAAATAGTCGTGCGTATTGCATCGAAAATACAATCAAATACAAGGTGCGAGTTAATAAAGTTACAAGGTTCAAGTTAAATATAAATACAGTTTCAAGGTGCGAGATGCGAGATAAAAAATTATTGCCATATAATAAGATTTATTATGATTAAAAACCAAATGTCTTTCTAAGGGTAGACTGATACTCCAATAAATCAGAAAGAGCAAGATCTCCTAACCTTCTTTCAATTATATCTTTTTTAAAAGTTTGAATAATTCCAGTTACTAATGATGGAAATTTTAATCCAGCTTTTTTCCATTCTTTAATTTTTGTATCACCAGGAAGTATTCGTTCAATATTACTGGTAATAGCGGCAATAATAACCTTCTGTCTGTTGTTATGGTAATATTCATCACTTATTATTAAAGCCGGTCGTTTTTTGGTACCAGAACCTTCAGAAAAAATCACCTTGACCAGGACAATGTCTCCCTTTTTATAACTCATTATAAATCTCGTCCTTCTCATTATCCCATACTTCTTTTAGTGCAGGAGTAACCTGGTTGGTCATTGACAATAATTGCTTTTCTTCAGGCTCTCTTGCCAAACGTTCTCGTATACTGGTAAGAACATATTCTTTTATAGAAGTCCCGTTCAGGGTGGCGAATAACTTAATTCTTTGAGGAAATCATACTGTGGGAGTGGGAGAGGGTGAGGGGTAAGTTTTAGAATCTGTAGGATAGTGATGTTAGAAGAGAAAATTCTCTGGTATTTTGGTCACCCTTAAAATCATTATTGTGAGTGTTACAGAAAAAGCCAGTTAGTTCCAATTGCCAATTTTTACTAATGTTATAATTTACAGATGTGGAACCATGGCAATTGTGTTTATAAGCAAATTCCAGAGATAAGTCATTATTTATCCGTTGATTGATTTGAAGTAGGATATGGTTACAGGTTTATAATTTAAGTAAGCCTTATTTGCATTAAAATTTATAAGTCTTGTTTTGCCTTTTTGTTGATTTACTTTCCATTGCTTTGCCAGAATTCTGTAAAGAAGGCAATGAATACTCCTAAAAATAATCCCAGCACTCCAGCAATAGCCAGGTTTAGCTTCTTATTTGGTTTGATGGGTGATTGTGGAACGGAGGGATAATTAATAATTTCAAAATTGTTGGAATTTAGTATTTGATTTTCTAAGGTATAATATTGATTAGCCAATAGATTATAATTTTCTCTAATCTGGGTGGAATAATTTAGTAAAAGATTTATTTGTATTTGCTTTTCAGTCAAAGATAAACCCTCTGAATTGATAATATCAAGCCTTAATCTTTCGGCTTCCTCAATTTTCTCCCTTTCTAAAGTCATCTGACTTTCTAAAGATTGTTTTTCTTTTTTTAATAAATCTATCTTTGTTTGATAAAATGTCTGGTTTAATCCAACAAATTGATTTACTGTGGATAAAACTATGTCTCTTGCAGTTTCAGGAGAAGTGCTTTCACTGGCTAATCTGACATAACCACTTTCATTTATATTGTCAATTTTAATAATGCTGGCTAATTCTCTTAGAGTTACATCAAGTTGTAAGTTATCAATCACTTTTTGTAAAACATGATCGCTCTTAACTTTATTTTCTATATCATTGGTATCAAATAATAATTCATCATTAATTTGAGCAATTTTGAAGGTTACTGATGACTCATAAATAGGCAGTAAAACTAAATAGCTGACGATACCGGCAGTGATAACTAAGAGTAAAAAAATAGTAAGAATTAACCATTTTCTCTTAATTAAGACCTTAATATATTCTCGTAAATCTATTTCTTCTTCCATTATACTGACACCTTTCTATTAAATTTAGCTGGTGCTCCCTTTAAAAGTCATTTAGTCCTAAGCTAAATTTTAGAGCTTTATCTACCTGTTCCATTTTCTCTTTGCTAAGTTTCCCTAATTTCTTCTCAAGTCTTAATTTACTAACAGTCAATATCTGGCTGGTTTTTACTATAGAAGTTTCTTTAAGTCCACTCTCATTTGTTTCAATAATAACATTAATAGGATATAACTTAACTGAACTAGATATTGCTGCTACAATAGCGGTAGCTGCATTTTTATTTCCAATATTATTTTGAATAATTAAAGCAGGCCATATTCCAGCTTGTTCACTGCCTCTGGATGGATTCCAATTAACTAACCATATCTCTCCTCTTTTAGGAAAACTATTCATGGAGGACTTCTTTCTGGGCTTCTAAAGTAAACTCAATAAAATCATGATCCTCTTTTGCCATTTCTCTATAGCCTTGCGCCATTAATTCTTCTTTATTCTTCTTAAACCAGAGTTTTAATGCTTCTTCTGTCAATTTACTTTTAGAAAATTTTCGTGCTTTTGAAGTTTTTTCTACTTCCTCCAATAATTTATTATCGATGGTAATGCTTAATTTTTTTTTAGTTCTCATTTCTTATACTCCTCCTCGATAGCATTATATATCGTATTTTTTATCTTGTCAAAAATACGGATAATAGGATTTGGATAATAGTGTAAGGTCTTGAAATATCATTCTCTTTATGTTTTGTTATGTTTATTGCTGATTATACAAATATTGAATTAGGGCAAAATATTAAAAAGATTGCTGTAGCCGGTTTTGCCATCTCCGCTGGTAGTTATTTGAACATTATTTTGGGTGAAGGAAATGGTTACCTCGCCACTCCAGATCCCATTAACGAAATTTCCGCTATTTTTGGGAATGATGGTATTAGTAGTATCACTTAAGGTATTGATACCATGGTAATCAGTAACAGTATTCCAGAATCTATCTTTAGCGGTAATAGTTATATTAAAGGGCACTCCTACAATCTGGCTGTCAATTCTTTCCAATTGAAATCGCACCAGGGGAGCAGCTAAAACCGTAATTGGTTCAGTTTCTGCTGAAATTTCACCATCAGTAATAGCAATTATCTGCGAACCTGCTGTTTCAAACATAAATCCATCAGCAGGAAAGACTTGTCTTCCTTGATCATCTTCAGTAAAAGTATACTTTTGTGAGAAGATATAGGGCAGTTTTGCTTTACTATCAGTAGCTGTAAAATAGACTTCTCCCTGGTAATCATATTTTACTTTGTTGTTTATATCACAAGCAGTGATGGTAATGTCGTGTACTCCAAAATCATCTCCAGCAATACAGGAATCTGGATACCCGGCAATAGCAAAATGATGCAGAGGTCCAATCTCTTTATCCACTACCACCTGCCAGTCCCGTTTGCTCCCGTCTTCTGCTATTATGGTATAGGTAAGGGTATGATTGAAGTCATTGGAAGTAGTCCCGCTTTCCTGAATATCTTCAACAATGTAGGCTGAAGCATAAGCGGAAAGTTCAAAAGTAGCAATTAGGTTAGTTAAGTCAGTATTGTATGGCACAATTAATTCTATCAGATACATTTCTTCATCAATTCTTCCTATAATATCACTAGAAAGGGCTGCATTATCTTCTGCCCTAAATTGATAGCTTAAAAAATCTTTAGCAGAACTTAGGGGCGGTGGATGTGGTAGTGGAGGAGAAATTAGAACAGGTGAGGAGGAATTGGAAGGACATATAATACTTCTAATAATGAGATTTATTTGTTTTTGAACAAGATAATGGTTAGCAAGGTCCTTTTCTGACATTTGAGCCTTACTGACAAGTTCTACCAATTTGGCAAAATATTTATTCTGACTAATTTTTTCCAGGTCTATTTGATTGATTTTCTTCCCTGCACTGAGTAGAGCTTCGACAACCAGGACACGGGCAGTGGCAAAGGCACTGGTAATACCAACATAATAGCTTTCTTCAGGAGAGATATCTATGGGAATGATATCACGATACACCTTTTTACCCTGATTAGTTTCCTTAACCATATCAATAAAGGTATTGGCAGAAATAAAAAGGTTTTCAAATTGATAATAACCTTCTGAATTAGTTTGAGTATAATGGGAAATACCCTGGTTATCTATGATGGTCACTAAAGCATCAGATACCGGTAAATATGGCTTAATTATTCCTATGTTTTCTTCTTTGTTATAGTATGCATAATCTGAATAATTTGCAGAAATATCAGCTACTATACCGGTAATAATACCTGTTACTTTAGGAAACAGAGGTGGTTTGCATGCTGTAAAAATAGCAACAGTTAAAAAAATGAAAGACAGTAGAATAACTTTTTTTAGTTTTGTTTTACACATAGTAATTATTTATTTTAGTGTTTATACTATTTTTTTATTTTATATATTACTATTTATGATAAATTATATTATTGTTAATTTAGATTATTACTTCAGACTAACTATGAAATATAATACTACTACTTATACGAATAAACTTTGTTATTACTATTAGCATCAATTAATCATATCCTTTATTGCTTACTTGGAATATCTTTTTACAATCGTGAAACATCTTTATTGTCTTTATTTTTACTTATTTTAGTTTATCACCTAGTTAAATAATCTTCAATAATTATAGCAAGGAGATTATTCTTTATTAAGATTGCTTCTTCGCTAAGCTCTTCGCAATGATTATTAAGTTTTCTGTTTTCAGTTTAAGGTTTTTAGTTTTTGGTTAAACATTGTTAGATATAACTGTTGCCTATGATTAATGCAATACGCACTACTCATAACGCATAACGAATTTGTCCTTACAAGTCGAGCTTTGGTATAGGCTTGGATCTTACAGTTAATAGATTAGAAAGGATTGTAACACTTCTTTAGTTAACCTATCCTGCACAAATACCACGCCATAATATCTATCAAGTTCTTCATCTTCAATTCCCATCAAATCCAGATGGGATATGAAACTGAATTTTCTTTCCTCCAGGGGAGCTAACTGGCAGATATCCTGTTCTTCAAAAATATCCTTTACCAGATAGAAGAATTCGCTTTCATCGCCTTCATAATATACCATTCCATTGAGCATCAGATTATGCTGCAGAGAATGGCTAAGGTTAGTAATACTGCCCTGAATAATTATTTTATCAGTGCAGATTTCCATTATTGCTTTTATTCCCATAGGAGATGTTTGGTTTAAATGTTTATCAATGATTTCCTGATAAGCGGTAATATTTTCATCTATATCGCCACAATCACAGCATAACCCCTGCACCCTCTCTGACAATCCATTAAAAAAGGTATCGGGAGTACCCTTTACGCCATTCCCGACATACCAGTCATAACGAGCATGGGTTTGTGGTATATCGTACCCATCATCCCAAATATGAGCTTCTACTAAAATCACTCTCCCTGGTTCATAACTCCAGGTAAGTTCTTCTAAGCAAAAAGCAGCTTTGGGGCAAGTAGTGCAATCATTATTAATAAATAGTTCAATTAATACATTACGAGACACACCGGGAATAAGAGTATTTTTACTTATAGATACAGGATTATCCTCTGCTTTCTGTTCCTGAGCAAAATTAAAAAATATGATAAAGGTAATACAGAAAAAGATAAAGGTAATGATTAATAAAAAATTAATTTTTTTCATATTCTTTTATATACCATATAACAGATTTATTCTCAATATTTTTCTTTATTTTATTTGGATGAGATTGCCTCAATGCTGCGCTTCTCGCAATGACATTTTGGTTACTGGTGGTTAGTATTTAGTATGAAGTTTTCATTTTATGGTTCTATTTCCAATTTGGTTAACATGGTTTTTGCATATCCTGCTAATTTGCTTTCCGGAGCCATCTCAATTACTTTTTTCAGTGCATCAATTGCCTCATCTTTTTTACCCTGATTTATATAAACCCCTGCCCGACCATAATAACCCTCAACACTATTTGGATTACTCTCAATTACATCATTAAAATGCCGCAGAGCATTTTGATAATCTTTTAATGTAAAATATATATTCCCCACTTCTAATTGATAAGTAACCATACTTTTTTTATCCTGGTGGTACTTTATAGCTTTTTCCAGATAAGGAATTGCTTTATCATATTCCTTTCTACTTAGATATAAAGAAGCAATATTCCTGGGTAAATAATGATCATCCATAAATTTTTCAGTTTTGTGATAATATTCCAAAGCTGGTGTAATCAATCTTCTAGCAGATAAATTTAAACCAATATTATAATACAATTCACCCAACCAGGGATTCATTTTTAATCCTTTTTTATAAAGCTCTATTGCCTCATTATTCTTATTGACTTTTGTTATCAGGTCGTTACCATGATAGTAATAGATCCGTGCAATAAAAGGCCTTATTAGAAAAAGTATGCATACAATCATTAAAACAACAACAATAAAATAAGCTATCCCTTTTTTAATTGGCTGCCTATAAAAACTATTTTTTTTCTGTACATCTTCAAGAATTTCTTTTTTATTATTGTGGTTATCTTTTTCAATAGGCATTGTATCTTTCTTGCTTTTCAGAGCTATATTTATCTGGCAGATAGTTAAGCCTATAAACAGCCAGAATAGGGAAATTGAGGCAGCTAATTGTAAGGGGAATCCAAAGAGGGCATCAACTAAAACAGCTGTCACTCCACCAGTTAGTCCAATAGTTATAGCCTTTTCTTCATCTTTTATCTTGCTAAGGTATTTCAATATATTACGATAATAGCTCACTATCAGCCATAAGAAGACCAGTAAACCTATGATACCCAATTCAGACCAGAGTTGTAAATATTCATTATGTGCCTGGGCTGCCTTTCCATGGGGATAAATATCACGATTATTCCCCCTAGCGAAGAATTCAGCTTGATATTTTAAGGTATGATAATCATAGGTACCTACTCCTGAACCTAATATGGGATAATCCTCTATCATCATCCAGGTAAACTTCCATATTGCAACTCTCCTGAGAGTAGAGCCTCCAAAAGTTATATTTTCAATTGTAACCCTTTGCCTTAGCTTTCCCAAAGGAGTACTGTCTTTATTTAAGGGATGAGGAATATAAATAATTGCCAGGGCAACAATTACTAATAATAGGAAAAGTAATACTATTTTTTTATAGTATTGCTTATCTGGTTCTGTAGAAGTGCTCCTGTAATAGAATGAAATTATTACCGGGATAGTGACAGCTATTGCCAGATAAGAACCTCTGGTAAAGGTTAAAAAAAGTGTGGTACCCATTACTGCTAAAGCAGAAAATAGAAATAAGCGATTAAAAATTTTCTTTTTTGATAAACTAATGCCAATAGTAAGGGCAATAGGCAATATCAAATATTCAGCAAAATAATTTACATTACCAAATAATCCCATTACTTTTTGTCTCTCTATATTTCCTTTCCAAAAATTAAAATCAATTCCGAAATACTGGAGAATACCATAAATACCCATGACTAAACCAACAATAATAAGGATTAATAATAATCCTTCTATTTTTTTCTGCTGCTGGATAGAATTAGTAATGATATAAAAGAGCAGGGGACCTGCTATGAATAACGGAATAGCAAGGATGCTTTGATAGATATTAATTGACCAAATAAGAGAAAGACATCCTACTAATAGATATAAGAATATAGGCTTATCTAAACTGCTTTCCTGCCAGTAGATACTTTCTGTGGTAATCATTTTTAATGCCCACATGGTCAGGCTAAGCACAACACATATCTGTAATGATAACTCTTTAATTGGAGCAAAGTTCGGTATACTATAACGGTAAAAAATAACAGGAAGAATTACTATTATAGCAATAAGAATTATAAATATCCCCTCATCCCATTCAGTATAGCTATTTTTATTTAGCGATAAGTTGTTTTGTCTTTTCATATATGCTCACTTAATAATATTGGTATATAGTATTCGGTATCGTGTATCGAGTCTTAAATACATTAAAGAATACGGTACTTTAGAAATTTCCAATTAATAATTATGAAAATTCTCTAAATTCTAAATAGTTATATCATTATATTATTTCTTACCATTGCCAAGATATGTTGTTAATATGTCATGGTAATATCATGCATTTAAACTGTTTCTTTAACTAAAAACTAATAACCTCTTTGAACCTAGCTGACTATTATACTGTCCTGAATATATTTTGTTTTTAACATATCAGTAATTGGTAATAAATACTGTTCATTTATCAATTCACGTACACATCAGCATCAGCCCATTTGCCTTCTGTCCCTCCATAATTAGCAAATACTATGTATTTTCCAGTCTTTTCCGGGTTAGTGGGAGTAAAAATGGTTGTAGCAGAACCTTGCGTTGGTGTAAGTGTCCATTCTATACATGAAATACAAGTGGTCCACCTGGCTGACCATTTTATTTTGGAAACATCCATAGCAATCAATTTACTGTCACTATTATAAGCTTTTACTTCAAATGCCTTGGATTGATTTACCTTAATCTCTGCTTCTGCAGGAAATATCTTAAGATATGCCAATTCAGTATTTTCCTGGTCATATTCCTCATTGGGCAATGATAGAGTAAATCCATTACACCCGGTTACCAGCAAAGCCATAACCATAGTCATTATTATATACCAACCTGATTTTCTCATCTAAATCTTTCTCCTTGTAGGTTATTTAAAGTAAAAATATAAA
>JAQUNC010000045.1 GCA_028717805.1 Atribacterota bacterium | reverse complement strand
AATACATCCTGTTCGTCAGCCGTATCTTTCACTCGGTTAAAGCTCTTAGTACGAATTATAGGCTTACTTGATTCAGGATCAGTTCCAATGACCAATCTTAGTTGTAAGATTGAATCATAAGGTATTACTAATACTGGCATTTTGACACCTCCTTTCGATTTTACTTGTGGGCTGTCATTGCTGGTAAAAAGTTTTGGTAGATAAATAAAGCAATATTTTGTCGTTGGTATTTAGTATTAGTAAAGAATGCTAAGTGATGAAGAATTATATTGCCACTAAAGAGAAAAATACATTTTGTAATGATGAAGAATAACATTATTCTCAAATCATTAATTATGAATTCCTTTATTCTTATTCACAAAATGCTAACGGCCAACAGTAATGACTAATTTGGTAATCCCATTCCCTTCTATCCAATTCTTATTCTTTCACTAAAAACCGAAAACTAATTACTGAGACTGAAATAATAGTTTTTATGTTTCTATAAGGTAAAAGCAGAAAAGAAGATAAAATACAAAAGGTAGGGAATTATTTTTTGAAATTTTTATGTAGTAATTTTACTAAGGGGTTCTAAAGGAGAATCATATATTTATTAGATTAACTAATTGTGTTTTTAGGGTATATTCTAAACCTGCTGTGAAACAATGCAGTTTTTACCCCTCTTTTTTGCTTGGTATTGTAATTGATCAAGTCTATTGGTAAAACTATTGACAGTATCTTGCTCTATAAGAGAGGTAACTCCAAAGCTACAGGTGATTTTAGCAACAGGTGAAAAATCAGTATTATTGAGATAGTTTTGAATACGTTTTGCCAGTTGAATTGCTGTATTCTGGAAAGTATTGGGGAGTAAAACAATAAATTCCTCTCCTCCCCAGCGGTAAAGCTGGTCATTTGCTCTAATTATACCTTTGATAAGAGAGCTGAGTTTTATCAGCACCTGGTCTCCTATAAGATGTCCGTATTCATCATTAATTTCTTTAAAATTATCCAGATCAAACATAATACCAGATAAAGAAAGTTCATATCTTCGTGCACGTATTATTTCTTTCTCTAAATCCTGATCATATTTCATTCTGTTGTAACTACCAGTTAGAGTATCAGTAGTAGATAACCTTTCTAAGGCTCGAGTATTCTGAAATTGAGCTCTCTGAAGTTGGTTAATAAGCCTTGCAGCAAAGGCACAAAATAGGAAAATTACCAATGTAAAAGTAATAAGACCAGCAGAAGAGCTTGACAAAGAAATAATTTTTCTTATTGCTGCAATATAGAAAAAACCGGAAGTTAAGAAAATTGATAGAAATACTTTATTGACGAAGCTATTGGGCAGTATTAAAAAAATAGCCAGAATAAAAACAATAAGTCCTTGCTGGTGAATTACTATATTAGGCTGTTCATAAGAGATGAATAAAGCCCATAAAAAAATTATGCCGATTGATTCATAGATAGTTGAGAAGAGGTAAAGAAAAGACTTCATATAGGGTAGGTGGAGATAATAGAGAACCGAAACTAAGAGAAAGAGAATCCTGATTAAAAAAATAATAATTAAATGATTTATATCTTTAATAAGGAAATAGTCCGGTATAAAAAATAATAGAAATAGAAAACCAAAGGTCAGTATATATCGGCGAGAATAACTAATAGTTTCCTGTAACATATAAGAATGAAAATCATACTCTAATACTGAATCTTTAAATTCACCAGTTAGGTTGGAAAAATTTTTAATGGTTTGTTTTAATGTTTCCATTTTTTTAGAATATCCTGTTTGTTTTAAAAGTCAAACATTACATGTTTTTTATTTCATTTCTGTTTTCTATAAACTATAGCAGATCATCTTGCTATGATTTATTGTTATTAAGAAAATAATTCATAAAATTACGATGCTTTAAAGTATTTATAATTTATATAAGAATAAGTTTAAAAAAGCAAGCTATTTTTATAATTAAAGACTTCTTGTCTTTATTTGGATGAATATTAAAAATATTAATCAATAACAGATTTATTAGATTGTACATCTACGTGAATAGTAGTTTCTACTGACAGTTCTGAGTTAATTTTCTCTTCCAGCTGCGTTGCTATCTGATGTGCTTTTCCCAGTTTCATTTCCCCGGGTAGCATAATATGGAAGGTCAATTCGCTATGATGACCATATTTATGCAGGTGGATATGATGTAATTGAACATCACGAGAGGTATTACTCTTCACCAACTCTTCCAGTTGTTTTAGAAAGGATTCCTCTGGCTTTTCACCGATTAAGGAACTGATAGCATCTTTTAAAATATAGTAAGCGATTCTGGCTATAATAAGTGAGATAATGGTACCTATTACTCCGTCTACCCACCAGAAATAGGGATTAAGAAAAATACCAAAAATAACCATTAAAGAAGCCAGAGCATCACTTCGGTGATGCCATCCATCTGCAATCAGGGAATCGGATTTAATTTGTTTTCCAGTATTTATAGATAGTCTTGCCAGAAATTCCTTTATAATCAGGGAAATTATAAAGATAAGCAGAGCAGTCTGGTTATATTGCACTGATTGGTGTTGCCAGAGTCGGATGACTGATTCTACCAGGAATTTATAAGCTACGAGAGCTAGTATGAGGGCAATAATCAAGGAAGAAATAACTTCTGTTCTTCCATGGCCAAAAGGGTGTTTATAATCAGGTGGTTTGCTGGACATCTTAAATCCGATCAGAACCAAAATAGAAGTCAGAGAATCGGAAAGGCTATGCCAAGCTTCAGCTACTATGGCTATAGATGAAATTTGCACACCAATCCAATACTTAAAAATAACCAAAAGCGTATTAATTATCAGGGAAATGGTCACTACCAGTATTCCCTTTCTGATATTTTGATTAATTTGTTCTGTCAATATATTCTCCTCATATAGAATAGAAGAAATTTTCTTTTTTATTATGAATTAATAATATTTTATTAACTACAGCACTAAAATGCAAAATATTATTCTATTCACTCCACTCTATGAGAACATTGGAATCAAACAGTAATCCTCTACCTGGAATTACCTTTAATAGCTTTTCTTTTGGGTAATTATTAGCTAAATTTAGACTATTTTTATTTTTCTCCTGGATGACCTTCTGCATATTGTTTCTCAATTTTGCCAGATGATACCAAAGACGATGATAGGTAGCATCCTCATCAGCAGGCCATAGGGTATCAATAATCTGCTCATAAAGCACCACCTTGCCCTTATTTTTAGCTAAAAGCAGGATAAGCTGGAAGCTTATTTTGTTTACTGTTATCTCTTCTCCCAGAAAAAAAATTCGGTCAGGTCGATTCAGGTTAATAGCTATGGCTGTCTTTAATTTATTTTTTATCGATTTCTGATAATTTCTATTAAATTGTTGTTGTTGATTCTGTCTATTCTTATAGTCCAGAAGAGGATCTGGTTTACTTATCTTACCAAAGAACTCTGATTTTGAATCTGACTTTAAAGTAAGATTTTTCTTTATTTTTTGAATTAACAAATCTGGCAGAAGCAACTGTAATTGATTTTCAGATAGTTCTCTGAGGCAGTTCTCATTATTGTATCCTTCTTGTACTAATCTCTGAATATAACCACGGGTCAATCCCGGTATCTGCAGCCTGGCCAGAGCAAGACCTTCCGGTTCAACTCCGCTTATTAATCTGGCCGAAAGTTGTTTAATTTTTTCTAAATCATCCGGCCTTTCTTCTTTCCAGCCTTCTTTCTGAGCAATGGCAGCTAAGGTATCAGCCAACCAGGAAAATCCTTCTCCTATCTTCTGGATACAGCCTCCTAAAATACCATAATCTTCCTCCATATCTTTCAGTTCTTTGCCGGTAATCCAGTCGTACATCAGGAGGGTATTTTTGATTGCCAGGTAATTATTAACCCCATTTTTAAAGTTTTGTTTACTGTTCTGGAGAAGATTGATATTTAAATTATTCTGGAAAATTGTCTTACCATCCTCTTGCTGTTCAAAAATCAGATTTAACATGCGCAGACGTAAATATTCTTTCCATTTATGTATCGGAGATTTTTTGTTCTTAGCTATTCTTTTCCCCCTTCCGGGATAATCGATAAAATAACTGGCACCGTCATTGCTGGTGGCAATCAAGAAGAGGATTTCCAGTTCACTGCTATCTTCTTTCTGGTTTTGACTAATCCATTTTAAAAAGTGGATATAGGTCTGAAAAGAGATACCCCTGGAGGTTACTAACTGTCCCAGTTCAGTAATTTGGTAATCTTTTCCGGTAGGCATAGCAATTAATCCAAATGCTATTAGTTGTTTTAGATTGGCAATAATATCTGATTCACTGTACTTTTGAGAAAATTGGTAAAGCCAGAAAGCCTGACCTCTGGCATATTTACCTGTTTGCAACATCTGATAAATGTCTTCTAAAGACTGACCTTCTAAGGCAATCCTGTATAGTAGAAAGGTTAGAATATCCTGCTGAATTATAACCGGATTTTCTTTTGCTATTTCCGGGAAGGAAGGATTAATAATGGCAAGATTAGTAATATCTGTTTCTGCCGGATAGTGATTATCATTAATCACATTTTCTCGAATTTGAATATTATCATTATTTTGCTTTTGCTTATTCACCTGCTGAATAGCAGGATAATAAGATAGATATAATATTGATAAATCTTTAGGAGATTCCCGGAAATAGAGCCTCTGATATGCAGTAAGCTCAATAAGGGAAGGAGCTAAAAAAATAATACGACCGAAAGAATTGCCAGATTTTAATCTACCTGCTCTGCCACCCATATTTTCCACTTCGGAAAAGGTTAAGGCTTTTTTGTAGTAATTAGAAAGACCACTGCTGCTGTTTTGATTAGAAATAATCTTCTGTCCGGTTAATATGACATTATTTACCGGCAGGTTGACTCCCATAGCCAGGGTACTGGTAGCACATACAATTTTTAGTTCACCAAGGCGAACCGCTTCTTCAATAGCGCGACGTTCCTGCCAGGAGAGGTCAGCACAATGATAGCTAATCCCATTTTGGAAAAGATTCATTAACTCTTCCTTTGAAGTGGAATCTTCTAAAGCCTGTAGCTGGGCCATAGCTGTTCGGGCAGGATTTAAGCAGAACTGAGTTTTCAGCCAACCGCTCCATAAACGGACTTCATTCTTGGTAGAAAAAAAGATCAGGCTTGATTCATTCTGATTAATCAGAAATTGCAGGGTAGCTTTAAGATAGCTGGCTAAATTACATTCCTGAACATCTTCTTCGGGAAAGAAAATTTCTTCTCCAATCATTTTGCTATTATGCTCTATGTATCTATAGATACCATTCCTAACAATACCTTTACGCAGTTCTATCGGTCTATAGGTAGAAAGAAGCAATAGAGCATCGAGCCAGGAAGTTAAATGAAATAGATATTCAGTAAAGGCAGAAAGGGCAATAATTCTAATGTCAGGATAATTATTCTTAAGATAATTAAAACTGCTCTCCAGTCTTGGACCACGTTGCCGATCATTAATTAACTGAATTTCATCAGCAATTATTAAGGAAACATTGCTAATACATTCGGGGTATTGCAGGAGTAGATAATAAAATTTTTCATAGACGATAATAGCAATATGAAAATTACCTTTAATAATATCCTGGTCATCATGACGATGATCACGGGAGGAAAGCTTAACGTTCAATCCGATTGAGTGATAGAGTTGTACGAAATGCTGATATTTTTCTTCGGCTAGAATACGTAGAGGGACTAATAATATCACTTTTTTCTGGAAAGCTATTTCCTGCAAAGCTGCCATCTCACCTACTAATGTCTTACCTGAAGAACTGGGGGAGATAACTAATAGGTTTTCGGGTCTTTTTCGGTCTCTAGTTGACTGTTGGTATAAAGATTGGTTATCAGGCTGCAGGAGATTAAACTGTCGTACTGCTTTTTCTTGTACTGGCAGCAAAGAGTTAGAGTAATGTTCCTTCCAGATATTGATCATATAATGGGGAATACCAAAATATTCCAGCTGATCAATCTTCATATTTTCTTGCATTTTTTACTGCCCCAAACTACCTACAAATCTCAATAAATTCATTATTTTACAAAATGACAAATCTTAGCCGAAACAATTAATTGTTTAACTATAGTTACGTTTATCATTGGAATAAATTTTAAAATTAAGTTGTAGCTCTCCTTAATCCTATTTAATTAGTTATAAGTTTTAAATTGACTGTTATTAGATTCTTGTTTTATTTAATCCGCAAGGATAATATTTTATATTAATGTTCATAAGCGAACATTTGTTTACTATTCGATTATAAAATATTTATCCTAAAAAATCAAAAAAAATTTTTAGATTACTGTTGACAATATCTTTTTTCATGTTAAAATAGAGAAAGTTTGAAAATTGAAAAAGCGAACCAACCAACCAACAAATAACTTTTTCATTTTTAGACCTCCTAACTAAAGAAAATGCCACCCCAAAAGGGTGGCTTTTCTTTTTATAGCGATATTAAATTTTTAATTCTGTTTGATTCTTTCTCACAAGACTAACAGCCAATAATCATCCCACTACTAATCAGGACCCTTAGAAACTTTTTGATTGACTCGTGACTTTTTTCTCTCCGCCACAGAACAGACTTTTCTTTTAACTTTTAGACCAATGTTTGATTAGATAAGAATATATCTGGTAATGTGCTATATTTTATAGTAAAATATTAAAACTTACTAAGCCTGTATGATATATATATTGGTAATTAGTAAAAAGAATATGGGGATATAGCTCAGTTGGGAGAGCGCTGCGTTCGCATCGCAGAGGTCAGGGGTTCGAATCCCCTTATCTCCACCACATCTTTTCATTTAAACACAGAGAATCGTTGTACTAGCTCAATCACTTGGAAACTTTTTTCAACTTCGCATATCTCATAAGGAATCATATAGCCTAATCTCCCATGTCTTCTAAAGTGTTATGGTCAACTAAGAAATTGCCCAAATTGTAGATGGGATCACAGGCAGGATCAAATGAATTAGGATAGAAGAATTCCTTATTATTGATATGATGGGCTTGAAAGAGATTTATCACTTATGGAAAGGAACCAGACGAAGTCTTCTTTAGAATCTTTTTATGTTCAACCAGAATAGGTCTCCGCCTCTTGATGATAAGCTTCTAGTTAAACTTCATACTTTAATACCTCTTTTGGTAGTGGAATTACATCAAAAAAGTTACCTAAATATTGAGCATGAACAACACCATCCCAAACCGATTATGGAAAAACTGGATTTAAAAAAGGGAGATATAGTCTCTTTTGAGCTCAGGGATAATGAAATTGTTTTAAAGCTGGTTGTTATTATTGATAAGAGTCAAGCCTGGTTCTGGAGTAATAAATAGCTGAAAGAGGAGAAGGAAGCTGAAGTGGTTTTATAGTATAATAAAATAATAAAAGAAGGAGGAGTGAAAAATGAAGAATAATAAGATAATTATATTTTGCCTGGTCATGTTTGTTGTGGTATCTATTGCGGGCACTGTTCAAGCACAATGGACTGCAGAGGAAACTAAGATTGAACGAAGTATAGCCGTATTGGAGGAAATGGCTATTCGAAAGGAAGAAGGTAGAGCTTTCAAACAATTGCTAGGAATGGCAGAAGGCATAGTTGTCTATCCTAGACTGGTAAATATAGGATGGGGTGTTGGAGTTATGTTTGGGGATGGCGTTGTTCTGAGAATAGATAGAAATAGCAATGAATGGTATGGACCTGCTTTTATTGAAGTTAAAACAGCTTCTGTAGGTCTACAGGCAGGAATACAGGAAATTACTCTGGTCTTGGTATTGATGGATTCAGAGGGAGTCAATGTTTTTAAAAAGACTGATTTTGAAATAGGTGCAGACATAAGAATTGCACCGGGACCTTTAGGTGATTCACTGCAGGCAAGTGTATCACTTAATGATTCTATCTATTCTTATTCTTATAGTGAAGGCATCTATGCTGGTTTTTCTCTGGCTGGTTCAGTTATTCATGCTGATTCAAAGGCCAACCGGAATTTTTATGGCGGAAATATTACAGCTGAAGAGATTTTAAATACAAAGAAAGTAAATAATGAAGTTGCTTTAAAAATGATTCAAACAATTAATAGGATTAACATAAAGGAATAATATATCATAGTAAACTCATGAGTAAAGGTTTCCACTTTGAGATAACTTGTATTTCTTCCATGTGTCTTTCTCTAAAACTATGACTACGAATTAAAAATTATCCTACTTTCAACTATTTACTACATAAAGGAATAAGATTGCTTGTGGTCATATTATCTTGCAATAACGAAAAAAAGGAAAGCTCGTTACGCTAATGTTTTTATAGTATAATAGGAAAAATGAATAAATCGGAGAAAAATAATGAAATATGATTTTGATTTGATATGTATAGGATTAGGCCCGGCAGGGATGGCAGTATCGGCTATGGGCTCAGAAATGGGTTTAAAAGTATGCGGCATTGAAAAGAACAAAATTGGCGGAGAGTGCATGAACGTGGGCTGTATTCCAAGTAAGTCTCTACTCAGGATTGCAAAATATCGACATTCCTTCATTAAATTACAGGAGATGGGCTTAGCAGAAGGATCTATAGCTGGGGTAAAAAGCCCTTTTGAGAAGATTAATGAATATCTGGATTATATTGCTGAAGAAAAAAATATGAAGATGTTTGATAAGGTAACTCTTATTTTGGGTGAAGGGGAGGCAAGTTTTACTGATCCCTATACAGTGAAGGTTGGAGAAAGAAACATTACTGCCAGAAGAATATTTATTGCCACCGGTGCCGAACCCATGATTCCTCCTATTAAGGGCATATCAGATGTTGATATCCTGACCAATCAGAATATCTTCAATTTATCCGATTTTCCGGAAAGTATGACTATAATCGGTGGAGGAGCTATTGGCTGTGAGATGGCACAGGCCTTTAATCGCTTAGGGACTAAATGCATCATTGTCCAGATGGATGATTTTTTAATACCGAACGGGGAAAAAGCTATCGGGGATTACCTGGAAGAAATTTTTAAAAAAGAAGACATTGAAGTTTATAATTCCAGAAAAATAACTGAAATTAAAAAAGAATACGGCAGCACAAAACTCTTAACCGAAGATGGACTTAGCCTTTCTTCGGAAAAACTCCTGGTAGCTGCTGGCAAGCGATTTGATTTTAGTTCCCTGAAGCTGGAAAATGCCGGAGTGGAATATGGAAAAGCCGGGATAAAGGTAGATGATAAATACAGGACAACCAGGAGGCATATTTATGCTGTAGGTGATTGCAATGGAGAGAATCTATTGACTCATGCAGCAATGCACCAGGGAATGTTTGCCATTATGAATGCAGTGAGTCCCGGGAGAGTGTTTAGATATAGAAAATATGTCATTCCGTGGACTGTCTTTACTGAACCGCAGGTCTCTATGGTAGGGATGAAAGAGGAAGAATTAAAGGAAAAAGGCATTAAATACCAGGTATATACCGCTAAATATGAGAATTACGGTGCTGCCATTGCCGAGAATGTCAGAGAGGGATATGTAAAGGTATTGGCCAATGGTTGGGGAAGGGTTTTCGGTGCAATTATTGTTGGTGATGGTTCAGGAGAAATGATAAATGAATGGGCACTGATTATCCAGAAAAAAATTCGATTATTTAGCATACTATTCCTGGCACATTCCTTTCCCACAATGGGATTTTTAACAAAAAGAATTGCCGAACAATGGATGATGGCAAAAATGAAGAGTAATGTTATGAAAAATCTATTAAGGTTTTGTTACCGTAAACTGTGATTAGAGATTGGAACTTATTTTAAGTTTAAAGATTCTAGTTTAAGATTTTTGCTTACAGTTTATAGTTCCATTCTAGGAAAGTAAAAGCGGATGGTATCACTTTAACAATATTCATTTACATTTTAAATTAGGAATAAGAGCAGAAAAGGTAATGAATAGTAAGAGTATAATTAATAGAATTAAGGAAACATTAAAGGATAATGTTGATGATAAGACTAAAATAAATGCACAACGTTTTTTTAAAGAACAAGTCAAAGTTTATGGCGTTAAAACATCAGTATGTAGCAAAATAGCGGATCAGTTCTGGTCAGAAGTGAAAATATTACAAAAAGATGAGATATTTAAGTTGTGTGAATTTTTTTTAGCTTCAGATTACTGCGAAGAAGCTTATATTGCCAGTTCCTGGCTTCCCCGTATATCCGAACAGTTTGAACGGGATGACTGGGTAATATTTCAGGATTGGATGGAAAAATATATTAACAACTGGGCAAAGTGTGACACCTTTTGTAATCATACCCTGGGAGATTTCTTGATGAGGTTTCCGGAATTTATAGTTAAATTAAAAGAATGGACTTTTTCCGAGAATCGCTGGGTAAAAAGAGCAGCAGCTGTGTGCCTGATTATACCAGCCAGACGAGGATATTTTTTAAATGATATCTTTGATATCTGTGACCAGTTATTGCTTGATCAGGACGATATGGTGCAGAAAGGATATGGATGGTTACTTAAAGCGACCAGTGAGATGTATCAAAAAGAGGTTTTTGATTATGTTCAGCAGAATAAGACAAAGATGCCACGGACTGCATTGAGATATGCCATTGAAAAGATGCCAGAGGAACTGAGAAAAGAAGCAATGAAAAAGTAGGAAAATAAAAAACTAAAAACCAGCAAAACAAGAACTGCAAAAAAGAAAAATTTGTTAAAATTATTGAAAATAATACTAAAAAGACGAGCTTTGTGGAATAATAATAATAGGTGATATTGCTGAATAATTTTACTAACATGAATATTTCCTTATACCCCCTTTTATTATTGACATTAATCTATGCAGTGGAGTGAGTATGGAAGATCAAGAAAAGAAATCTACCTCAAAAAGAAAGATACAAAAATACCCACATGAAGAAGTTAGAACAAATGAAGAAAGATTTCGTAATTTAACTGAAATGCTGCCAGGAATAGTGGTTGAATCTGATATTGAAGGAAATATAACCTTTATCAATAAAAAAGGTATTGAGATGCTGGATTACACAGCTGAAGAATTAAAGAAAAAGACTATCTGGCATTTACTTAACATACCAGGGCATGGAAACAGTAAGAGTAATGCTCAAAAATTACTGCTAAAAAAAATGAAATATCCTCAAGAATATTATTTAATTCGAAAAGATCAATCCTTGCTTCCTGTTGAGATTCATAGTTCATCTATTAGGAATTATAAAGGCGAGCTTATTGGTTTTCATGCTATCCTACTGGATATAACCGCTCGTAAGGAATATGAAGATAAAATTAAATATCTTAGTTTTCATGATAAATTAACTGGACTTTATAACCGTGCTTATTTTGAAGAAGAATTACAAAGATTGAATCATAGTCGCAATCTACCTATTAGCATTATTATTGGTGATGTTAATAATTTAAAGATCATTAATGATACTTTTGGTCATCAACATGGTGATCAACTTCTATTTAAGATTGCAACAGTTCTGCGTTCATGTTTTAGAAAGAGCGATATAATCAGTCGATGGGGTGGAGACGAATTTAGTGTTATTCTGCCACATACTTCCAGGGAAAAAGGGATTGACATTATCAATCGAATAAAAAAAGTATGTCAGAAAAAAAGTACTCTAACCTTACCTCTCAGTATCTCAATAGGAATTGCTACCAAAGAACATATCTCAGAAAATATCAATGCAGTGCTAAGGGAAGCGGAAAGCGAAATGTATCGCTATAAAATACTCGATAGACAGACAACTGAGAGTGTTATGATTGCTTCTCTGGAGAAAGCTTTACAACAAAAGAAATATGAATCAGCAAAATACCGCCATAACTTTATTGAGTGTGCCATTAAATTTGGTAAGTTTTTAAAATTAGGAAAGAAAGAAATAAATAGCTTAAAGTTACTAGCTACAATTTGTGATATAGGAAAGATCACAGTAAGTGAAGAAATTATTCTTAAGAAAGGTTGGTTGAGCAAAGAGGAGTGGGAAGAGATTAGAAAGCACCCGGAGATTGGTTATAGGATTGCTAGATCAACTCCAGAACTTATTAATATAGCCAATGCTATTTTATACCACCATGAATTCTGGAATGGTCAGGGCTATCCTCACCAGCTAAAAGGAGAGGATATCCCACTTCTTTCCAGGGTTATTCATATTGTTAATGCCTACCAGGCAATGATCCATGAACGTCCTTATCGTCAGGCTATGAAGAAAGAGGATGCTATTAAAGAATTAAAAAGGGGGCAGGGAAGTCAGTTTGATCCCGAATTGACCGAGAAATTTGTTTCCATGGTAACGCTTTCTGAAAATTAAATCCTTTCTCCTTATTGACCTTTTTCTTCTAAAATCAGACACCTCGTTTCAATTAGAATTTTCTACCACATTTAAAAAAACAGACTTACTCATTCTTACTCAATCATTGAATTTTTTTCTTGACTGACCATTGACAAGGATAGGGAGTTGTGTTATAAATTAAAAAGACTGACGGTCAGTCTATAAATTAGAGAATCATATAAATCAAATGGAGGCCTTAGGTCGTGTGAGGAAGGTTAAGAAACATCATGAACGGAAAAAGGAATACCTAGAGGCTGCTCGAAAGCTCTTCTTTACTAAGGGCTATGAACAAACCCCTGTGGAGGCTATTATTAAAGAAGTTGGCCTTTCCAAAGGCAGTTTTTATTATTATTTTAAATCAAAAAAAGATTTACTTGATGAACTAACTAAAGAGTTAAGTCTACAGATAATAACCAAGATTGAAGAAATAGTTGGTAGGGATGATTTAGACGCCATTTCTAAACTAAATAAATCCTTTTCTGAAGCAGCCGCAATAAAATTCGAAAACATTCAATTAATAAAGACCCTGTTAAAGGTTTTATGTGATGAAAAAAATGTCTACTTTCGATATAAGATATATCAAAAAAATACTGATATAATTGCACCTGAGTTCTATAAAATTGTTCAACAAGGAATAAAAGAAGAAATTTTCAATACACCCTATCCACTTGAATCGTCCAGGATGATTTTTGAATTAGCCAATGCGCTTACTGAAAGAATTGCTAAATTGATATTGGAGGTTAATGAAAAACCTGAAAATTTTCAAAAACTGCAAAGAGAATATGATAATTATCAGCTTGCTATTGAAAGGATTCTTGGGACTAAAGAAGGAGCAATCAATTTTATCAATGATAATCTGTTAAAAAGTTTTATTGATAAAATAACATGCTGATTATGCTGACTATATAAAATTAAATCAATTAATAATTGATGATACTTGATTTATAAAATAACATGGTTAAAGGATAGATATGTTCAGTATTCGTTTAGGCTTAAGAAATTTAACACGACAGAAAAGAAGAAATATTGCGACTATCTTTATCATTGCCTTTGCCTTTTTTGTTTATCTTTTTGTAGAATCAATGATGGATGGCCTGACCAATATGTCTTTTGATAATATCAGAAATTTTGAGACCGGAGATATTCAGATTGCCCA
This sequence comes from Atribacterota bacterium, assembly GCA_028717805.1. Taxonomy (NCBI): domain Bacteria; kingdom Pseudomonadati; phylum Atribacterota; species Atribacterota bacterium. The sequence goes on along the minus strand of JAQUNC010000045.1, from coordinate 3,055 downwards.
TCCTGATTACTGGGAAGAAAGAGAAGAGATGCCCCTGGAAAATTTGATTCATTGGAATAATGAATTAGAAGAAACTATCAGACAAACTCAAGGTGTCACGGGTGTATCCCCTGAGTTACAATTCTTTGCCAATTTAAATAACGGCATCGACGAAATGGGTGTCATCGGTATGGGTATTGTCCCGGAAGATTATAATCAAGTCTTTGAGACCCAGGCTTATTTTACAGAAGGGTCTATGTCAGCCTTAAGTGAAAATAAAGCTGTAATAGGTGACCGGTTGGCAAAACTGATGGATTTAAAGATGCATGATTATATCATTCTACTGGTCAGGACTCAAGAGGATACCTTTAATACCATTGATGTGGAGATCGGGGGCATTATCCGAACACTCAATCCTTTGGTGAACAGCGGAACAGTCTTATTATCCCTGGAATCTGTTCAAAAAGCTTTAAATACAGATCATCTGGTAGCCACCGTTTCTATTAAAGCATCCCCGGGTAAAGAGGAAAAAGTTTTACAAACAGTAAATCAAAATTTCCAGGAAGAAAATTTTTCCCTGAAGGCTTATTCCTGGCAGGAGTCAGCTCAAAGTTTAATCAATTATAGTAAAATGGAAAAACAGGCAGTTGCTGCCATCATGTCCATTGTTTTATTGATTGGCATGGTAGGCATCATCAACAATATTGTTCTTTCTTCACTGGAGAGAAAATCGGAGATCGGCATGATGAAAGCGCTGGGCATGCGAGAGTGGGAAATTGTCTTTGTCTTTATGGTAGAGGCAATCGGAATTGGACTATTAGGTGGTCTGATGGGCTGTCTCATGGGCTTCATCGGTGTAAGCTGGCTGGTAAATCAGGGAATCAGTTTTGTGGCATTGTATGGAGAGATAGCTGAGTGGGCACAATTTGGCATACCAATTATGGATAAAATTTATGGGGTTTGGAATTATGCAACATTTGGTTATATCTTTTTCCTGGGGACTCTGGTTGCGATATTGTCTAGCATCATACCGGCTTATTGGGCAGCAAAAAAGGACCCGGTAGAAGCTATCTACCGTCGGTAGAAACATCATTGTATTCAAAAGTTTGGGAAAATAGAAAAAGATTCATGAATAAAAGAGTGCATACGCTAAGGAGGTAAGAGGAATGCCTTTATTGGAACTGAAAAAGGTAAAAAAGGTTTACCGGCAGGGTAAAATTGAAGTGCCGGCTTTAAGGGGAGTCGATATGGTGGTAGAGGAAGGGGAATTTACGACTATATTTGGTCCGTCAGGATCGGGTAAGACAACACTTTTAAATATGATAGGCTGTCTGGATACCCCAACAGAAGGCGAGATTCATCTCAATGGCAACAGAATCAGCGACCTTTCCAAGAAAGATCTTGCTATGACCCGGCGCCATAATATCGGTTTTATTTTTCAAAGCTATAACCTGATACCTGTTTTAACAGCTTTTGAAAATGTGGAGTTTGCCATCAGACTTATCGGAAGACTGTCGGAAAAAGAGATGAGAGAAAAAGTGTTGAAGATGCTTGAAGAGGTTGGGCTGAAAGGTAAAGAGAACCGCAAGCCGGGAGAATTGTCCGGTGGAGAAAAGCAGAGGGTCGCTATTGCCAGGGCTTTGGTAAAAAAATCTAAGATTATCCTGGCTGATGAACCGACTGCTAATCTGGATTCGGAAACTGCCCAGGAGGTCATTAAAAATATGACCAAGATGAATCAAGAGCTGGGGACCACTTTTATCTTTTCAACACATGACCCGCAAATCATGGAATATGCCCGCAGGTTTATTAATCTGAAAGACGGAATGATTTCTTCTGATAAGAGGAAGGATTAAAAAATGTTCAGCATTCGTCTGGGATTAAAGAATTTATCTCGCCAAAAGAGAAGAAACTTCATTACTATCTTTGTCATAGCCTTTTCCTTTTTTGGTTATCTTTTTACGGAATCGATCATGAATGGTTTGGAAGAGATGTCCTTTGAAAATATTCGAAATTTTGAAACAGGGGATATCCAGATTGCCCATCCGGATTACTGGGAAGAAAGAGATGAATTAACCCTGAAGGATTTGATCAGCTGGGATGATGGGTTACGCGAAATGATCAGTCAAACTCCAGGGGTAACCGGAATTTCTCCCGAGCTGAGATTTTCTGCCAATTTAAATAACGGCATCGATGAGATGGGTATTATCGGATTGGGAATTGTTCCGGAAGATTATAATCAGGTATTTCAAACTCAGGATTTCTTTATCGAAGGTTCCATGTCTGCCTTAGGTGAAAATAAAGCTGTCATCGGTGAGAAATTGGCAGAACTGATGGATTTAAAATTGGATGATTACATCATTTTGCTGGTAAGAACAAAAGAGGACACCTTTAATACGATCGATATAGAGATCGGTGGTATTATCCGCACACTCAATCCCATGATGAACAGCAGAACAGTTTTACTTCCCTTGAGCACGGTTCAACAGTCTTTAAACGTAGAAAACAGTGTAACGATGATTTCTCTGAAAACCACCCCTATGATTGAAGAGAATATCATTCAGCCTTTGGAAGACAACTTTCAGGAAAAAGAACTACCGATACGTGCTTATTCCTGGCGGGAATTAGCTGCAAATGTCATTGCTTTAAGTACCACCAAGAAAAGTGGTATCGGTGCAATCATGTCTGTAGTCCTGCTCATCGGTATGGTGGGTATTGTAAATAATATTATTCTCTCCGGATTAGAAAGAACTTCCGAGATCGGCATGATGAAGGCCTTGGGCATGAAGGAATGGGAGATCGTCTTTGTCTTTATGATAGAAGCCCTGGGTATCGGAGTGCTGGGAGGATTAGCCGGATGTCTGCTGGGATATATTGGTGTCAGGTGGTTAGTACGCAATGGATTTTATATCGCATCTTTTGGTGACTGGTCTCAATACGGTATCCCTATTGTAGACCGGATTTACGGTGTATGGAATACCCAGGCTTTTGCCTATATCTTTATGCTGGGTGTCGTAGTGGCGATATTATCCAGTATATTACCGGCTTATTGGGCAGCCCATAAAGATCCGGTAGA
>JAQUNC010000044.1 GCA_028717805.1 Atribacterota bacterium | reverse complement strand
AAGACATTATTGAATCCATAAAGAAAGATAAAGCTATCTGGAAAAACTATAAACAATTTTCGGATTCCTATAAAAGAATCCGTATTGCTTATATTGAAGCAGCCAGAAACCGGCCAGAAGAGTTTCAAAAGCGACTCTCAAACTTTATTGATAAAACATAAAAAACACAGGGGACGGTTCTATGTATCATGCTGCAACTATAAGTAAATAACTTAGAAGGTGGAAAAGGAAGAAGAAAACTGATAATTCAAGATCTGACTTTATATAGCTCATAAATCCAGGTTTTTATAAGTTTAGATTGTTTGAATAATAAAGTGAATAATTAATTGTTTGGTAATTAACAAGTTAAAAAATCAAGTTTAATGTTTAAAGCTTATAGATTGAATAAGGCAAATCAACATTTTTTGGGATGGTTTTAATATATTTACTACGAAAATCTGGGTCCTGCATACGACAGGTTTGTCTCCGAAAACAATAGGCAGGATGGTGTAAAATCTTTGCCCATAAGTTTTTCACAGATTCTTCCCTTATATTTCCAAAAGAAAGTGGCGTAAAATCACAAGGAGTAAAATCACCTTGTGCTGTAATATGAAATTGCCAGTTGGCAGCAAGACAACCTATAAATCTTGAAAACCCTTTTCCAGTATTGGTCCATGTTTGGGTAATAATCCGAGGCTTTCCTTTGTATTTTTGATTAATTTTCTTGCTATCACCCAGTAGAATCTGTCTTGCTTTTTTATCAAGGAGGATACCTTCTTGGTCTTTCAGTTTTCCCGTTTGTATGGCATCAAAGACAGAAATTTCATGGACACCCCATTGGGCACAAAGATCAGCAATAGGCAAGATATCATGCTCTAATGCTTTTTCTTGTGTTGCATAAGTTGAGATGCCGACCATTAGTCCTGCCTTTAAAGCATTTTTAACGCCTTCCTGTACAGATAGAAAAGCACCTTTTTTACCTCGCAAACGATTATGTTCTGCTGGTTCAGAAGAATCAAGACTAATATGGACCCCAAATAATCCTGCCTTTTTTAATGAGTGAGCTCTTTGTGTTGTTAACTCTAATGCATTGGTAAAAACGATTGAGATGGCTTGTTTTGGAGAAATATATGATATAATTTCTTCTAAATCAGTTCGGAGAAGTGGCTCACCGCCGGTAAAAGTGAAGTTGGTAAGACCCAGATCCAGGCATTGCTGGGTAACGTTTTTTAATTCATCAATAGTCATAACAGGAACTGTTTTAGAACGCCCTTTGGCACTACAATGGACACAACTGCATTGACAGGAATTGGTGACACCAATAGTAACTGCCATAGGGATGAGTCTTTTATATAAGATAGAAGATAGGAAGGCTTCAAACATTCGTGAATGAGCTGGGCTGGGGATAGGAGGCAGGTACATAGACGCTACATTACCCCCATTAAATTTTGACAAAAAACCGATTTTACTATGAAAGAAAAAATACGATTTGACTAGAAACCATGTACGTAATGAATAGTGTCCTTGTAAAGAAGCTCTGATTTTTCCATTATTATTATTTACCAGAATTCTCAAGTTTTTTAATTCTGGTAGATTTGGAAAACAATATTCAAGGTCCACAGTATCCCCCCCCTCTCTAGGATTGATATTATAGAAATATTTAAAATTGTAACATAAGCGTTTAAATAATCCAAATAGCTAATAATATTTAAATAGTAATCCTGGAATAGGAATATATAGTTACAATTTTAAGAAAAAAGTAGATCAAACATAGTTAACCATAGTTGTAGCCCTTCAGCACAAATGCTGAGAGTTTTTTATTTCTATATACTATAATACAAGTTTGGATATAATTTAACATAGACACTTTTAAAAAAACACAGAGGAGGTTTTACTATCTCAATAACTCGGTAACTTTTTTCAACTTCGCATAAGGGATCATATAGTTTAATCTTCAGTTTCTTCCAAGGGAAAAATGTAATGAAATATGTAATTATGATATAATATCTTGTTAAATTAAAGGAGGTATTTCTCAATGAAAATAACTGTTTTCAACGGAAGTCCACGAGGAAGAGAAAGTAATAGCTATAAGATTGTTCAACCTTTGTTAGAAGGGGCGGAATCTGCAGGGGCTCAAACTGAAGAGATTTTTTTGATTGAAAAAAACATCGAATATTGCCGGGGATGTTTTATCTGTTGGGGCAAGACACCAGGTAAATGTATTATTGATGACGATATGGAAAAGCTATTGGATGTTTTCCTGGAATCTGATTATGCAGGGATGGCTACCCCAGTATACGGTATGTACATGACTGCATTATTAAAGAATTTTACTGATCGTTTTCTTCCCCTGGCAACTCCTTATATCGATAAAAATGAAGATGGCAGCTTCTATCATAAGAGAAGGATTAAAAAATTTCCACAGTAATTTTTTATTGCAAATTCCGGATTTCCGGGAGAGCATAATTTTAATATATTAAGAGCAATTGGAAAGATGCAAAATTTTTTCTTAGAAGTTTACCGTAATTGCGGAGAAGCCCTAAATGAGCCATTAGAAAACTTACCTCCTTTAGTTAGTAAGAATATTAAAAATTATTATGATACTTTAAGAAAGGCAGGGGAGGAAATAGTTATTAACGGTCAGGTTAGCAAGGATACAGTAGATCAATTACACCTTCCTTTAATAAGTGATGAGGAGCAGACTGAACACAGGAGACGGTTCTTTGTGTGAGAAGACATGGGGCTTTCACATTTGACATATAACAAATATAATCAAGAAATGAGAATCAGATCCTGTGTTAACAGAATTAGATTTCACAACCTCACATAGTTTCTAATCTTCTAAAAATAATCAAAGAAGAGGCAAAGGATTAGGCTATATAATCTCTCCTGTGAAGCTGGGAAAAGGTACCGCGTTAGTTAGCTAGCAAAATACCTCCCTGATATCTTACTTTAAAAATTTTTTTGTATCTATTCGCATAAACGAATATAATATGAATGATGCAAAGGAAATAATATCATAGGATTTTCTAAAAGGATATAGCATATGTCCGAAATTTCAAGCAAAGAAGTTGCCAGGCTTTGGGGTATTAGCCAGCGGCGAGTACAAGTATATTGTGCTGAGGGCAGAATATCCGGTGCCAGACGTGTGGGGCATATGTGGATGATTCCCTCCGGGGTGTCTAAACCTGTAGACCCACGACTTGCTTCTGCAGAAAAGAAAAGCCACTATTGGCCGAATTTTTTTCTCCTGGATAGTACTATTATGCAAATGGATAGCGTTCAGCAGATGATTGATTCAACCACAGACAATTTGCAAAGAAAACAATTAATAGGTGAAATCGCATATATGCAAGGTGATTATCAGAAAGCAGCGGGATGCATTGATGGTGTGAGAGATGACAGTCCGGGTTATTTACATGCCCTTGCTATCTCAACAGCTGCAAAAATTGGAGTAGGAGACTTAAAGGCTTTTCAAGCTACCTGGAACAAATTGAAAGAATTAAGACATAGACACTCAGATACACCTGGAATATGCCGCATGGTTGAACTCGTTCAGGGTTTGCTGGCTCTTAGCGCATACGTTCCAGAGAATTGCCCTGACTGGATTTTAAAAGGCGTGTTGAATGATTTACCTTACTCTTCCTGCCCGATGGCTCTTTATTTGCGTGCTAAAGGTATGCTGGCATTAGGACAGATAAAACAACTGGTCAGTACTGCTGAAGCTACACTGTCTTTTTCTTCTTCTTCCGGTTCCGGTATTCAAGATGTTTATCTTTATATCATATTAGCCCACGGGTATGTTTATCTGCAAAACATGGATAAGGCATATGATACATTGCTGCATGCGGTGAATATCTGTCTTCCAAAAGGCTTTATTTCACCTGTAGCTGAAAGCATCTCCTCTCTGCTGGGCATTGGGGAGAGATGTCTTAAAAAAGCCTATCCCCGGTTTCAGACGCCAGTACTGTCTTTGCACCGGCAAATATCTCCTCCCTGGCTAAAAATTCACAATATACTTACCCATAAAAATATTACCAGCTTACTAACCCGTCGGGAGTATCAGGTAGCTTTGAGTGTAGTTGGTGGATTTAACAATCACGAATGTGCTAAACGGTTAGGTATTTCGGTCAGCACTGTCAAAGGGCATCTGCAATCGGTTTATCAGAAGTTAAATATCTCCAGCCGAAAGGCTTTGAAACAATTCATCATATCTGCATAAAAACCTGTCCAAAATAGTTCATTTTTGGTTCTGTTGTGGTGTAAAAATAAGTGCTATATTTACAATAGATTTTTCTTTTTTCTACAGCATTAAAGTTAATTATAAAACCAGGAGGACTATTTTGAATAAAAAAATATTTTACTTTTCTATTCTTTTTATTTTTGCCTTGTTTTTATCCGGTTGTGATTCTATTATTGTTGACAATACTGAAATAGATATAGAGTTAGAAACCAAGAGAGTTGAAGATGCAGTACATAATTTTTGGTCATTTATCGATTCTCAAGACGAATACCATGCTGCTTGGGCTTGTTCTCCGGGGTTTGATTATGGCTTTGTAATATATCCAGCAACCAAACAGTTTGTCGATCCATATTTTGAACAACTCGATTATATTAAACATGTATGTGGTACTACTAAGGTAATTGTTGATATATATGCTTATATCCGGGATATTTCTTTTATATGGGATGAGTCAGGTAATCTCAGGGCAATAATAGATATTCAAGTGAATAGAACTATTATGAACTGCGGTATTTTAAACAATACAATAGCTAGATTTGGGACCATGGAATTAACATATTGTGATATCGAACCATATTGGGAAGATGGGTGGTATGTAGACAATGTAGATATAGATCTTTTTTAGATACAGATTTTTAACTAAGAAGCAAAAAAGTAAATGGAAAATACCAGGATTTTGAAGACTATATTACAAGTAAGGCCGAGGATTCGGACTCTATAAAATTTGTTATTTGTCAGGACAATCAATCTATTATTATTTTTCGATTAATTTTGTTATGCAAAAAATAATTTTGTGACAAGGTCATTATAATATCTCCCTTTCTATTTTTATGTTTTATCAAGGGACCTACAGCTTCAAGATCTCCTCTTTGAGTGGGCTATTTCTTCTTAATTTTACAATGATTGTTCTTTGATTTCTAATATTTAATTGACAAAGAGGTCTTTTTAATGAACAATTATAGAAATATTTAACTTCTAATTATAATTTCTAAAAAATATTATTTAAAACGAGGTAAGGCAAATGTTAATTAGATTCCAAAAAAGAATGTTCTTATTTATGCTGTTAGGTGTACTTTTCAAGAGATCTTAGGAGGTAAAAAATGAAAAGAATCATTTATTTAATAGTATTCTTGACCTTTTTAGTTATCCCTCTTCAATTTCAATCGATGGCTATTCTACAAGATATTTGGATAGATTCCAAGATAAGTCAAGTCTATGTTTATCCTCAATCAGCGATGATCGTGAGAGAAGGGAAGGTCGAACTGGACCAGGGGCGTTACCGCGTCATCTTTGATAATATTTTAGAAGTATTTGATGAAAAAACAATTAATGTAGAAACTTTACAGACAGGGAAGGAGAACGCGAAAGTTACCGGGGTTAGCATCGAAACGGAAATTTTGTCGGAAGAACCAGAAGAAAAAATAAGGCAATTGCAGAATGAAATCAGCAATCTGGAGAGAGAAAATAAAAGAATCACAAATGAGAAGAGCGGTTTGAGCGATAAGAAAGAATTTTTAAATTCCATTATCTATCTTTTTCAAGACCAAAGGATGTACGGAAACTCCGGGAACACTTCAACCCTCATACCCTCAACTGAACAGTTGGAAGATATCTATACTTTTTTAAATGACAAGCTAAAGGAAAATTATAACCAAACCCTGATCTGCGATTTTGAACTTGAGACAAATCAGGCAAAGATTGATTACTTGCAAAAGCAGATTCTCCTAATTTCCGATAGTCAAAGAGAAACAAAAAAAGTCATATCTGTAGACTTAGAAGTCTTACGGAAAAGTAATTTTAGTATTATTTTATCCTATTTTATCAGCGGGGAGGTAAGTTGGGAACCTGTTTATGATGCGAGGATAGATATCAGTGAAAATCGGATTGATTTCATAACCTATGCTTTGGTCAGACAAGCCACCGGGACCGATTGGAAGGATGTATCTTTATTCCTATCCACTGCCAGGCCAACTATTTCAGGACAATTACCTCCGATAGTGCCTTGGATTTTAAGACCTTATCAGCCTGATCAAAGAATAGGTCAAAAAATGGAAGCTCCAATGGCATTCCGGGAAGATACAGACGCGGTTTCTATGAGTGCTGTAGCGGAACAGGAATTTTCAGTGCCTGTTGAATATGGTGGCACCAGTGTAACTTTTAATATTCCGGAAAAGACTTCTATCTATTCGGGTAGCAAGCAGGAAAAAATATTAATTTCTGAACAAGAAATGTCAGGTGCATTTAACTATAAGACTTTTCCCAGGGGAAATCCTTTTGTATATTTTAATACTTTTCTGGAAAATGACTTAGCCATTCCTTTATTGCCGGGTCAAGTGAATATCTTTTTAGATAGTGGTTTTACAGGAGATACTGCCATTGGTTATATCCCTCCGGGAGAAGATTTTGATCTTTCTTTGGGTATTGCCGAAAATGTAAAAGTGAAAAGAGAACTTTTAAAGAAATTTAGGGATCAGACAGTGATTGCAAATATACCATCTTTGAAGATAACCACAAAATATGAATATAAAATCACAGTAGAAAATTTTCAGGATATGAATTCATTTATTGAAATTTTTGAAACGGTTCCTATCTCCGAAGATGATCGAATACAAATTAACATTGATCAGGTTACGCCAGAACCTAAAGTGAAGGATTGGAACGATAAAAAGGGAGTTTGGATGTGGGAATATTTGTTGGAACCTCATGATAAAATCGAAATTGGTATCGTTTATTCGGTGATTCATCCTAGAGATATGCAGATTGTCGGGCTGGTTGACTGATAAAACACAGGAAAACACGGGGGAAGGTTTTCTGTTTGACATCTTTTCTCTGATATTATAGAATTTTTACAAATTATCTCATTACAAGAGGAACTCTAATACCTATAGCTGACCGTATTAAAAGCAGTACTGGAACCCATCACATTATAGCCAGAGGTATCAATCAACAAAGCATCTTCTCCTCTGATGTTGATTATGAAAGATTCTTCAATGCCCTCACCAAATACTGCAGAAAAAGCACCTATAAAATTTATGCTTAATACAAGAAGAGAAATTCTGTTTGGTAAAGAACTTGATCAGCTGGTCTTAAAAGCATTGAACTACCTCGAAGAATTAGATAACTGTTTTCTAAGGCAGCTGGCAGATTAACAGGATTACCTTTGTACTAGATTAGAAGAGGCTGACACAGAGAAACGCCTCCTGTTTGATTGTATTTGTTTGTTCCTGTTTGTTATATTTATTTTTGTTTGGCTCTGTTATTATACAAAACTGTATGCTAAAATATTAAAGTTAATTTTAAATACATGCAGGAGGACTATTTTGAATAAAAAAATATTATACTTTTCTATCTTTTTGTTATTTGCTTTGTTTTTATCCGGTTGTGATTCTATTATTGTCAGTAATACTGAAATAGATATAGAGTTAGAAACCAAGAGAGTTGAAGATGCAGTAGATAGCTTTTAGGCGGCAATTAATGCCCAAGACGGGTGGAATGCATATTGGTATTGCAGTGAGAATGGTTATAAACAATTTGTCGAACCATATTGTGAAAAATTATTTTGCTTAGACGATTATGTACAAATCTAATTATTGATGTATATTCGGGTATCAATGATATATCTTTTGAATAGGATAAGTTAGGCAATCCCAGGGCAATAGTAGATGCTCAAGTTAACAGAACTGTTATGGGATGCGGTGGTTCAAACAGCACTAAAGCTGAATTTGGGACCAGGGGATTATCATATTATGGCGGAGCTGCTGATGTGTGGTGGATAGTAGACGAAGTAGATATAGATTTTTAAGTAAAAAGTTAAAAAGTAAATTTAAATAATAAGAAGGAGTTTTCCTATGAAAAATATCCGTAAGTTCTTGTCTTTCATTATATTATCTCTCATTATAATTTATTTTAGCGGCTGTGAAGGGTTCTTCCCTCCATACGATATGCCAGAGGATATTACAGGCACTGAATGTCCACAAACCGGTTATATCTATAATGGAAGTACTTATAATCCTATCTGGGTTAACGGTTATAGCATCGGAGACGGAAGTCAATATCTGTATACAGATAGCATCTATCTAAATGCTGATCACGTTAGAGGAACCTCAGAAAGAAGTTACGTTACTGATAATCCGGTAGACCTCACCTGCATCAATAGTATAGTTATAGACTGGGAAAATATCGGCTGGGATGGCGAAAATAATAAAAGTTATCTTGTTGTGTCAGCATCTTCAAAGTTTGGTAGTTATAATAATAATGATATAAATTTAGAAAGGATAAAATCTTTCACCAGAAGAATTGATACTATAGATGTCAGCACTTTAACAGGCACTTATTATATTAGAATTCATGCCATAGATGATGGATGGAGTGGTAGATCTACAATCAATGTATATAGTGTTGAATTACTTGAATAGCAAAATAGTAAGAGGAGATACGATGGTACAGGGGAAAAATATGTGGCTACATTCCTTGCCAACTGGCACTTCCACCTGGATGCTCTTACCCAGGTCTTAAATTTCAAATACCAAGATTTTGAAGATTATATTACAAGTAAGGCCGAGGAATTGGATCTCTCACAAAGAGAGTTTATGTTAAAACTTGTTATAGGCTTACATGATGGCTATGCCAAAAAAGTTGGTTTCACAAAAAAATAACATCTTTGTTTAATTAAACAATTATCCTAAACGCTGATGATGTAATAAAAGTATCCACTTATGACCGAGAATAATCCCCGGTGCGATGAATTGGTAAATTATCTTTTGTGACTCATCAGAAAAAATCATTTAAGAGTAAGTTAAATAGGGAATTGTTTTTTGTTCGATGTCTTATGACTTGTATTTATATTTAACCATAGATATAATAAGTAAATTTAGAGTTACTCCCAGTTTAATATTTAATAAAATTTGAGAATGAACATGGATATAATTGAACATAACAGACAAACATGGAATCTGGAATCTTCACAGGGAAGCAGATGGTCTACACCGGTTTCTCCGAATATTATTGAATCTGCCCGCAAGGGTAGCTGGCAGGTAATACTTACACCCAATAAGCCTGTGCCAAATTACTGGTTTGGTAACTTAATTGATAAAAATGTTCTGTGTCTGGCTTCAGGGGAGGGGTGACAGCAGGCACCGATATTGGCGGCTGCGGGTGCAAAAGTAGTCAGCTTTGACCTTTCTGAAGAGCAGCTTAAGAAAGATTGTGATGTTGCAAAACGTGACAGGCTTCAGATACGCAGTGTCCAGGGTGATATGGCAAGCCTTTGTGAATTTGCTGATGAAAGTTTTGACCTGATATTCCATCCGATTTCCAATGTCTTTGTCCCTGATGTAACAACAGTTTGGTCAGAGTGTCACCGTATTTTAAAAAACGGTGGAGACCTGCTGGCAGGGGTTATGAATCCCTCTTTTTTTCTATTTGACCATGAAGAAGCAGAAAAGTGCGGGGAATTAATTGTAAAAAGAAAATTACCATTTTCAGAACCTCATGATCTTAACAACAGCCAAAGAACTCAATGGGAAGCGAATAAAAACCCGGCACAGTTCAGTCATTCATTGAATACCCAGATTGACGGGCAGATAGCGGCTGGTTTTGCCATAATTGGGTTTTATGAAGATTCCTGGTCAGATGAGGCAACATTGCTTAATCGGTTTTCGCCGACGTCTATTGCCACAGGCGCAAGAAAACTTTAAAAAAATAATTAAAGGGAAATGTTTTCTGTTTGATATAAGAAAAATATGAAATCGCCGTCAGCGATATTACTCCTTTTTAAGCAGCTAAACAAATAGCAGAATAGTTAGCCAGTAGAGTCGTTGTAAAGATAAAAATAAATACAGAAGATAATTTTCTGGTTGACATTTTTTCTTTGATAATTTAGGGTATAATTATACAAAATCCTACTCCAGGAGAATTTATTATGCCCGGGATATAGCCCGTATTACCAGAAGAGTATTATCTCTTTTCTTAGATTATTCTTAGATTATGTAATTTTAGGAGGTTTATATTGATAAAGAAAAATAATTTACTTTTTCTTTTGATATTGCTTTTATCTTTATTATTAGGCAGCTGCCTGCCTACACCTCACCTCAACGAGGGTATCCTGAAAGGACAGGCCCTGGTCCCGGTAGGGACACAGAGCAAAAGCTTAACCGGAGAGACTCTTCCCTATGCCGCAGTCCATATTATTGATCCTGTTACATCACAGGTGATAGCCATCGCAATCACTGATGGAGAAGGCTACTATCAGGTTCTGGTACCTGCTGGCGGTCCCTATCTCTTAGAAGTGGTCAAAAAGAGAGTAAGGTTAGAGCAGTTGACATGTGTGGTAGAAGCCGGCACAGAGTATGACTTGGGGACAGTTGATTGTCTAAGCACTGCTGCTGCTCTTATTGTCCAGGCTATACTCGAAGAAGGAGCACTTCTTTCTGAAATTGATTGTGCTATCATAATGGCTGATCCTTGTTTTAGTGATGTTTCTAGTGTAGTTTGTCGTATTATAGAGGGTGGGGGAGATCCCACCATCTCAATCCAGGTTGCTAAGGCTATCCAGGATTTCCTGCATCCACCAGTACCATCACCCACTCCTAGCCCACCACCAATCCCAACCTACACTGTAACATTTGATGAAAATGGCGGTGATACAACAGCAAATCCAATCACTATGAAGAAAAAAAGCGGGCAGAGTTTAGGGACATTGCCCACACCACCAATCAGGGCTAATTATACCTTCACCAGCTGGAATACAGAATCAGATGGATCTGGAACCGAATTTACCGGATCAACATTTATAACAGATGACATCACCGTCTATGCTCAGTGGCTAGCTGTTGATTACTCTCTTGCCTTATCTGTTACTCCTATAAATTCCGGTACAGCAACCGGTGAGGGAATCTATCATGTGAGTGACGCAGTTCAGATTATAGCTACTCCTAATACTGGTTTTATTTTTGTGAATTGGACTGATGATGATAACGGTAATGCGATCGTTTCTACACATTCCATCCATGACTTTACCATGGCTGCTGCCAATGTAAACTATACCGCTAACTTTGTGCCTACTTATGCCTTGACCATGGCCGTCAATCCGATAGGAAGCGGAACGGTAATAGATAACACAAGCACCAGTCCCTATACTGAAGGTATGTTGTTGAGTATCTCGGCAGTTGCAAAAGCTGGGTATGAATTTATCAACTGGAGTACTACGTCAGTTGGCACCTTTGAGGATGCCACCAGTGCCAGTACCACCTTCACCATGCCCGCAGAAGCTGCCCTAGTAACTGCTAATTTTAGATGTGCGCCCGGGTATATTTACAATGGAGATGAGTATGATCATTATTGGACTTATGGGTATATCGAAGGATCAGGCTACTATAGCAAAGATAATAATTATTTATATTTAACAGCTGGAGATTATGGTGCATTTGCCGAAAGGTCTTATGTTACAGATTATCCGATAGACCTTACATGCATTAATAGCATAGTTATTGATTGGAGCAATACTGGTGATGATTACGACAGAAATATGAGTTATCTGGTCGTTTCATCATCTTCCAAACATGGTAATTATGATACTGATGCTGATGCAAGACTGGAAAGAAATAGAAAATTTGATAGAAGCACAAATACTTTAAATGTCAGTAGTCTTAGCGGTAGTTACTATATCAGAGTGCATGCCAGGGATGATAATAGTTTTCAAAGTGGTGATGATTCAAGAATAAGTGTATACAGTATAGAATTACGAAAATAAAAGGACATCGGAATCGGATTTCAACAGGCAGAAATATAAGGAGTCTATTATTCCTGACCTTTTAAACCACCTTTTTTATAGACTCCTTTTTAGGAAAATGCTAAAATATGCACAAATACTTACTTAAAATGCAAAGGATTCTAGATGTCACCAAATGAAAATAATGATTTCTATAAAACAACAACCAGGTTAATTATACAAATAGCTGTAATTCTTTTAATAGTTTTAAATTTTAACAGCTTTATTAACCTGATAAAATTCATTTGGGGGATAATATCGCCTTTGTTTCTTGGTGCAGGCATTGCTTTCGTATTAAATATAATTGTCAGTAGGTATGAGAGAATATATTTTCCCAATAGCTGCAATGGGTTTATTTTAAAGACCCGCAGGACCGTATGTATTTTTTTATCTATATTTACGGTTGTATTAGTATTATTTTTGTTTTTGTACATTCTGATTCCCCAAATAAGTCAATTTATCCATTTATTGTCGACTCAATTGCCAACAATGTACGAGAAAACTGTAGAATGGATTATAGGTCATTCAGAAAAATACCCAATTATCAAACAGAGAATTAAGGAGTTGGATATAAGTGGTGAAGCTGCACTAAATAAAAGTCTGGAAATTATGAACAGCTGGACGTTTGGCTCGGTATCTTTTATTGGGATTGTTTTTGGTAAAATTATTGAATTTGTGCTAGCAATAATATTTAGTATATATATTTTGTTTGATAAAAATACTGTGAAAAAGAATTATCAGAAATTAAGTAATACTTATTTGAGCAGTAAAACAAGAGAACGATTAGCTAAAATTATAAAAATAACAAATGATACATTTTCCAGTTTTTTTCTGGGACAATTTAAAGAAGCAGTTATATTAGGTATTCTATGCACTATCGGCATGATAATATTGAGATTACCTTACCCAACTACTATTGGCTCTGTAGTTGGATTATCTTCTATTATTCCAATGGTGGGAGCTTATATAGGGGCAGCCTTTGGCATTCTATTAATTATAGTTGTTGATTGGTTTAGTGCAGTTATTTTCTTAATATTTATTATTATCTTACAACAAATTGAAAGTAATTTTATTTATCCAAAAATTGTAGGTGATACAATTGGCCTTCCTGGAATATGGGTATTTGCTGCAATTGTTGTGGGAACGGGACTAATGGGTTTTTTAGGAATTTTGTTAGGAGTTCCTATTGTAGCAACAATCTACAAATTACTTAATCAATCTTGAAAATCAATCATTCTGAAGGTTGCCAAAAGAAACCTCTTTATCATCTTTATATCAGAAATATATAAAAAAGATCGCATAGATCGAAGGTAAAAGTAATTATCATAACAACTAAGCATTCTTTTTGTATCTTGAAAAATATTAATCTGGATTAACTTCGTCTGCCCTGAAATATATCTGGAAAACATCAAATTTAAGTATAAGAATGGCATAACCCCAGAAGCAATGATCCTTCAGATCCAGATATTGTAGCAACGACCATTATTGATGGTGGAGGAAATGGGAGTGTGCTTTCAATTGAATATAGTGACAATATTACCATAGAAAGGTTTACCATTCAAAACGGAGAGGAAGGTCTGGGTGGTGGGATAAAAATAAATGGTTGTTCACCCACTGTTCAGAAAAATGTCATTCAAAATAATGCAGGAGGAGGAATCTATGTTGATGATAGTTCAGCAATTATTCTGGACAATACCATTAAATACAATGAATCATTTTCTGGTGGAGGTATTGAGGTTCTTAGAAACAGCTCTTCCATTATAAAAGGAAATATCATTACTTACAACATAGCAGAAACTGTAGGTGGTGGAATTTCTATAGAATCTTGTGCGGGCAACGTCCCTGTTATTATAGGCAATTTTATTGCTTATAACACAGCGAAGCTATACGGAGGGATTTATATGGTTCCAGATACTTATTATGATATTCCACCTGTAATCGGGGGTACATATTTTTCTGATAAAGACAATTTTAGTACTATATGGAGTAACATCTGTGATTTAGATCAGATTTTTCCAATGTATTATTCTAATAATTATGTTTATGATACATGCCCATGATATAAATATAAAGGAATATAGCGTTGTACTAGTTTGATAATAATATCTCAAAGATATTATTTAACTTAAGTGATAAGAAAAAAAGTTTTCTATGAATTTGAAACTGTTATAGAGAAAGTTCCTGACATCAACTGTGCTTATGTCAAATTTCCTTATGATTTGAAGAAGGAGTCCAAAAAGGGAAGATTAAAAGCCTATGCCATTTTTGATGGAGTGCCATATGATGGGAGCATCGTGAATATGGGATCAAAATAATGATGGTTCGATATGTTATATCATAGGATTACGCAAGGATATTCGTACTAAAATTGGCAAATGACCTGGTGATGTCTTGAAAGTAACAATAAAAGAAAGATGATATAGAAAGCGGTTTTAATAAGCCAGGCAATAGAAAAACATCTGGTTTAAGAATTACTTTTAGAGCTTTATTTAATAAATAGGTGCTATAATTAAAATATGAAGAAGAAAACTGTAATAATATTAGTTATTTTGTTTTTGGTTATCATAGTTGCTGGTATTGATTTAAATAGTAAAAACGAATTGGAACAAAAATATGAGGAAAGTTATCCAGGAACAACTGATTATTTTGTTTTTTCTTGTCCGTGTGGAGATGAAATTAAGATAAGATACGATAATAAAAACAATGAAGCAATACTGTTGTTTAATGGTCAAAACTATATTCTGCAAAGAGTCATAAGTGGTTCTGGATCCCGATATGCTAATGACGATGAGTCAATAGTTTTTTGGGAGCATCAAGGTGAAGTAATTTTAGAAATTGATGGAGAAATAGTAGCGCAAAACTGTGTGCTTGATAAAGGAAGTGATGATTGGAAAGAATTTAAATCAAATGACATTATATTCCAAGCCCCAGAATATTTAGAAGCAGAATATGTTTCTTTTCAGAAATGGCCCCCAGAGATAAAAATCCTTACTAATAAAAATGATTGGCCTTGGGAAATAGAAATAAAAAACGAAGAATTAGCATGCCAGACAAGTCCTGAAGAGAGCAGTTTTTCCAGGAGATTTTATAAGCAAAATATTAATGGAAGAAATTATTGCATTAGAGCCGAAAGTGAAGGAGCAGCAGGCTCAGTATATACAGACTATACCTACTTTGTAATTTATAAAGGGAATCTGATTTCCATTAATTTTGTATTGCGTTTCTCAAATTGTTCTCATTATCCGGAACCTAAAAGAATAGAATGCTTTACAGAGAGGGAAACTTTTGATATAGGTAATACTATAAATGAAATAGCAGAAAGCATTTCTTTCACTTCAGGTGATTCTTCTTTGGAATAGACTATTTTCTAATTTAAACTCACTTTGATAATTGATATGGAGTAAGATGAAGAACAGTTCTCTATAGCAAACACATTTCTCTTAATTATAGAACAAGTATTCTCTCCTGGTATAAGGTATTTCAAGCTACCAACAAAAAGGGAATGAAAATATACCAGGCAAAACAAAAGCATGGCTTTAACTTAAAATAGGTTACTTAATAACATATATAACATTATACTACAATAAGTAACATTGTATTAGTATATGTATATCATATATAAAGATAGTAACTGATGTTAAATGATAATTCAAGACCTGACCCCAGGTTGCAGGTTGTTGTTTGGGAGAAGAATTTATGATAGATTATTTGACCTATTACTATAAGCTTGGTACAGAACCATTTCGTAGCTTATCAACCCTATCTGATGAGGAAGCCATAAAAATCATGAAAGAGCTTTACAGCAAGACCGTTTTTGGGGAAAGATTTCAGAATCCCAACCAATATTTGCATAATCGAAGGGAAACGGAGAAATGGGTATATAATGAGTTTAAGAAAAAAGGAGGACGACCCCAGCATACATATCCGATTCCCATGGTGCTTGGGACATCCAGATGGATGGTAAAAAATTCTCCAAATCCAGATCTGCATGGAGAAATACGCATACCTCTCTCAGTATTTTCGGAATACGATGTCAGTTTTACTTACCCGGATAGCATGATATCCCTGTGGTTTGTTCGGGAGAAACCCAAAAAATACTATATGGCTGATTATCACGGAAAAGTATTTACCGTATCGGAAATACTTTCCATCATAAGAGAAAAGGGCATACCTGAAGATAACTGGCATACGAATCTTCCGGATAGTCTTGCTCCTTATATCGAAGCCCAGGTATGGAACCATAAAATCCTGGAGGAATTCAAGTGATACGGGGGAAGTGATACGGGGGAAGTGATACGGGGGACGGTTCTCTGTTTAACTGCGAAGTGGATTAGATTGCTGGAAATTGTATCCTGTAAAAAATAAAAAATCTTATAAAATAATTGATTTATAAAAATAATGATAGTATATTTAAAATAATGTAAAAAGTATAAATATCAGCATAGCTAGATAAAAGGAGGTATGGCTATCTAAACAAAAAAGCTCCAAGCTGAGAAAGGTTAACCATCGTAAACGATGGGACACAAAGTCACGGGTCCCGCATCCATACGTCTCCCCCAATGAGACTGTCGGACTGCCTGCATTCTATCTATA
>JAQUNC010000043.1 GCA_028717805.1 Atribacterota bacterium | reverse complement strand
GATACTGCTTAGCTTTCACCTATAGTGATAAATTATTGGGGAATTCGACTCTTTCGGTGGCGTCTTTGATAGCAAAAATACGGATATTATTATCCAAAGAATCAATAGGATAAACAAAAAAACCTGTCTTAAGGGGATTATAACTGTAGCTGGTACCATAAAGCTTTTCGCCGTCTTTGAAATGCACAATTATACGGCGCTGGGTAGGAGAACTGGAGGGATAATTTTCAAAAGTTCTCACTTTTTCATATTCACTGTTACCTATAAAATCCTTCACAAAAAAGATAGCTTTGAGCTCATCGAATCTTATTTCTAATCTTTCTTCATCAGAATATTCTTTTAAGGGATGAATAATAACCATTCCCCGCTCAGGTTTAAAATTTTCCACCCAACCTTTTATTATAGAGCCGTCTTTATATTTAATTACTAGCTTATGTCCTGCCACTTTAAAATCCTTGGTATACCAGTATATATATCAGTATAATGTATACCGTATAATTAAACCACATTTTTGGAGTAAAAATAGTTATAATTTTTTTATTAAATTATAAACCATCCTGGAAATATGATTTATATCATCAATAATTTTTTCTCTAGTTTCATCTGATATATATTTCAATTCATTAGCTATAATCAACTGTGTTTCTAATTCAGCACAACTACCTAAAGCGATATTAAAATTGTCTGAATTCATTATTATGCAACCTTTTAAATCCTTCAGCTATATTTGTAGGTATCGAAATCGAAGACCTTCTCATCTGAGAAATAAGTCCATATATTTCATTATTACCAGGGAAACTTTCTGTTACAGAATAAATATTTTTTACTAATTCTATACCATTTCTCCAAATTTTTAGCTCTTTAAAATGATTTATTTTTTCAGCCATCTTTTCTCATATATTTTACATGAAATTTTAATTCTTAATTATTACCAAACTTCTTCATTATTTTACGGTATACTACTATATACGTTATACGCTATACGTTTTTTTAGTTTTCGTACAGGTAGATGTCAAAGTCATCACTGCCAAATTTTTTGACATGTACTTTTTCCAGGGCACTCCTTGGGACAAATACCCGGTCATTGTTATCCTCTTCATCAATAGGAAAGACAAAAAAACCGCTCCGCTCTGGAGAATAGCTATGAGTGGTGCCGTAAAAATTCTCCCCATCCTTAAAAATAACTATGATTTTACGCTGGGAAAGAGAACCGGAAGAATGGCCTTCAAAGGTTCTAACTTTTTTATAATCCTTATTACCCTGAAAGCTCTTGACAAAAAAGACCGCCTTTATGGCTTCAAGTTTGATTTCAATTTTCTCCTCTCTAACTGTTTCTAAATCTTTATCAACCAGATAAACATGAAAAAAATCTTTATCGGGATTAAAATCGGTGGTGTATCCTTTTATAATGGTACCATCATTGTATTTTACTACTATCTTTTTCCCCAACATCGTCCGATGCTCCTTTTATATTTATAGATTTTTTCTTAATTCATCTATAGCCTCTTGCTTGATACGAGATACCTGTCTCTGAGTTAATCCTAATTTCTTTGCAGTACTAATCTGGGTCAAATCCTTATAGAAGAGATAATAAATTACCTGCTTCTGGATTTTCTTAAGCGAATGCAAAGCATTTCTTAGTTGTATACTATCCTCTACAGGCAATTGAAAAGAACGATATTCCTTGCTTTTAATCTGCTCTAACATAGGAATATTTTCCTGTTCATCTTGTCTTAATTCTTTATCTAAAGATACCACTTGTACTGCATTCCGGCCTTTCAATACCTCTCTGATACCATCTTCGGTAATATTAAATTGGTCAGAAATCTCCCTAATAGTAGGAAATTTATGGTATTCCTTGTGAAATTTCTCTACATATCTATCAATTTTTCGGTTAAACTCTCTTATCCAATGGGGAATCTTTACCACTGAATTTTTGTCCCTTATATAATGACGTATTTCCCCGTTAACAAGCCAGGTAGCATAGGTTTCAAATTTAACACCTTTTGTTTTATCAAAAAGCTGAAAGGCATTGAGCAATCCCAGATAACCAATTTGCTCCAAATCTTCAAGGGATTCTCCTGAATTAATATGCCTCCTGGCAATAGCTTTAACTATTGGTATGTATTTATTCACAGTACTATCGCTGATCTTATCGATTGTCTCTATACCTTCTTTTCTTTATTTCTCTTTTTATTTTATTAATATCAATAGGTCCCTGCAAATCGATATCTTTTCTTCTTTTCTGATCAATAGATACTTCCTGTGCCGCTTTACGCGCCTTTAAGGCTTCCTTTAGTATCTCCGGTGAGAGATCGAGCATCTCGGAAAGTTCATTAATATTCGGAAATTTATTAAACTGTTTTCTATAGGCAGTAAGCATCTGATTTAATAATTTATTTATCATAATAGACAGCCAATCAGGTACATCCACTTTTTTATTTTTTCCTCTGATATAATTACGTATTTCACCACAAATAAGATTCCGGGCATATTCTTGAAAGGTAATATTTTGTTGTTTTTGATAGAGATTCACAGCATTTAAAAGACCAATATAACCTGCCTGTAAAAGCACTTCTTCGGATTCCCCAGAATTTTGAAATTCCTGAACAATCTCTCGTAAAAAATCCAGATGTTCCTCAATAATTTTTCCGTTATTACTCTGCTCAGTACTGCTATTTGCTACTTCTTCTATCACAATATTTATACCTCTTAATTACTTTTCTACTTTTCTACTGAATCAAATTAACCATACTAAAGATGGGTAGATACATAGCGATAACCATCACCCCAACTAATCCGGCAACTACTACCATTAATACCGGCTCAATTACAGAGGTCATCTGTTCTACAGCCCTTTCCACTTCCTGGTCATAGAATTGAGAAACATTTAATAACATTGTCTCCAACTCTCCACTTTCTTCACCAACCATTATCATCTGTGTCACCATGGGCGGGAAAACTTTACTTTCCTCTAAGGGTGCCGAAATACTCTGCCCTTCCTTGATACGTTCTGCGGCTTTCATAACGGCTTCGGAGATAATATCATTACCAATGGATTCTGCTGATACTCTCAGGGATTGAATGATAGGAACACCGCTACGGATTAAAGTTCCAAGGGTTCTGGTAAAACGGTTAATAGACGTTTTAAGAAATAAATTACCGAATATTGGTAATTTTAACTTCAGGCGGTCAATATTTTTATGTCCCTCTTTCGTACGTAGATAAGCCAGGAAGGCAATAATAATAAGAGCGAAAACGGCAAAAAAGATATACCAGTAGCGATTAAAAGCTATGGTTAACCAGACCAGCATCCTGGTTAAAAAGGGAAGCTGCCCACCAAATTGCTGGAATATTCCTACAAACTGGGGCAAGATAAAGGCCAGCATAAATACTGCCATTATTAATGCAGCACCGAAGATAAAGGAGGGATAGGTCATGGCAGACTTTATTTTCTGACGCAGTTCGTATTCCTTTTCCATAAGGGTAGCCATACGATTTAGAATATCATCCAGCACTCCGCCTATCTCTCCTGCTTTAATCATATTGATATAAAGCTTGGAAAAAGTTTCTGGATAACTGGCAAAGGCATCAGCCAGGGTAGAACCACGCTCTACACTTTTTTTAATATCATCAATCTTTTTAGCTAATAACTTGTTTTCGGTTTGCTTGGATAATATCTCCAGGCAATTAACCAGAGTTAGACCGGCACTGACCATGGTGGCAAATTGACGGTAAAAGATTGCTAAATCTCTTATTTTGATGGTCTTAAAAAGAGTTATTTCAGTAGAAAGAAGGGTTTGGCTTTTTTGTTCTACTGAAATAATAAAATATTTCATCTCCCTTAACCGGTCAATGACTGCTTCCCTATTATCACCCTCTATCACTCCAGAAAATATTTGACCTGAATTGTCTCGAGCTCTATAAGAAAAAGTCGGCATTTTGGAATTTCACCCCCTTAATATGTGTTTAGTTATATCATAGTGCTTTATGCGTTTAAAATAGTATACCCGTATAACACATATAGCGCTATACCACTTAAATTAGTTGTGCGTTTTGCGTTGTGCATAATATACTAAATATAGCAATGAGTAATTAAAATTAATCAATCTGTTATAACTTATCGTTTAAAAATCTACTGGCCTTTGATTATTAAAACATAAGTTTATATTGATAGTATTTAGTCATTATTATCTGGTTGTTAGTCGTTAGTAACAGGTATCTGGCATTCATCTCTTAGTTTTGCGTAAAGAACAATAAATTTCTATTTTCTGGTTGCTAAGTTTGCTGTATTAATTTTTATTTTCTATTTTAATTTAAAATTTTATTATTTGTATTAATTTTACTTACAAAATTATCTTAAATCCAAAATATTTTTTTGGTCCCGGCACATCAGCTAGAAGTGGCTCGCATAACTTCTTCCAGTGTAGTAATACCTTCCCTGATTTTTAGTAAACCATCTTCTTTTAAAGAAATCATGCCATTTTTCTTAATGGCAATGTCTCTAATTTCAGCCAGAGAGGCATTCCTATAAATTAATTCCCGAATGAATTCATTGACCACCATCAATTCCATAATGGCAGTTCTGCCTTTATATCCAGTCTGTTTACAGTGAGGACATCCCTCACCATAGAATAATCTTATTTCATCTGGAGCGATATTAAATTCCTTCATAACCATCTTTATGCCATTGGTGAGAGGAGCTTCTCTTTTGCAATAAGGACAAATCTTACGCACCAGTCTTTGTGCCAGTACTCCTATCACTGAAGAAGAAATTAAAAATGGTTCAATACCCATATCAACCAATCTAATAACAGAGCTAGGAGCATCATTGGTATGCAAGGTACTCAAGACCAGATGTCCAGTCAACGCTGACTGAATGGCAATTTCAGCTGTTTCCCTATCTCTGATTTCTCCTACTAACATGATATCCGGATCCTGACGCAAAAAACTTCGCAATCCAGCAGCAAAAGTAAGACCAATTTTAGGTTTGGCCTGTAATTGATTTATGCCATCCAGACGGTATTCCACCGGATCTTCAATAGTCATTATCTTTTTTTCATTAGTATTTAAAATATTCAAGGCAGCATATAAAGTTGTAGATTTACCGCTACCGGTAGGTCCGGTAACCAAGATAATTCCATTTGGTTTTTCAATTAGTTCCTGAAATTTAATAACATTGTCCTCAGAAAAACCAATTGATTTTAAATCCAGCATAATTTGTGCTGGATCTAAGATTCTCAAAACAGCACTTTCTCCGTTTACAGCAGGTATAGTAGATACCCGGAAGTTTACTTCACGACCATGAACCTGCACCTTGATTCTACCATCCTGAGGAAGACGGCGTTCGGCAATATTTAAATTGGACATAATTTTTATACGGGAGACGATAGCCATATGCAAACTTCGAGGGGGAGACATAATATCATGTAATATTCCATCAATTCGGTATCTTACTTTTAGAAATTTGTCACCATAAGGTTCAATATGAATGTCGCTGGCTCCTTCCTTAATAGCCCTGAGCATAATAAGGTTAACCAGGGTAATAACAGGAGCCTCATGGCTCTCACTGACACTCCTGGTGATTTCCATTTCTTCAGCTTCTTCTTCCACTGCCGTTACCGGGAGTGAGGTAATCTCACCTATCATCTGCTGCCAGTTTTCCGTAATTCCGTATACTGAATCTAAAGCTTTAGTAATATCATCACTAAAGGCTAAATACGGTTCAATTTCATAACCTGTTTTGATTCTAATTTCATCATGAATATAAACATCTAAGGGATTAGCCATTGCTACAATTAATTTATCACTCTGTTTTCCAATGGTTATCAGATTATGTTTACGAGATATCTCCTCAGAAAGCATTGCTACAATAGATGGATCAAAAGTCTTCGTCTCTAAATCTACATAGGGTAGACCGATTTCTTCAGAGAGCAACTGCATCATTTCTTTTTTTCTAATTAAACCCATTTCCAGGACTATTTTTTGAATAGAAAAATTGTTTTCTCCCTGCTTTTTACCAATCTCTTCTATCTCTTTGCTAGTAATAATCTTCTTATTAATCAGTAAATTTAATAAGAATTCACCGGCAATCCCTTTTTCTTTAACAAAACGAGCCACTATTTTAACCTCTTTTAGCTATTTATTATTAGCTATTACTAATTAAAACTATTTCATTACATAAACATAATCCCGAGTAAGTTTAATAGTATTATTCTACATCTATTCTATAGATTTTCAATTTATTTAGATTTATATTTGGATTGTCTATAATATTATAATATTTATTTTTTATTAATTATACCTTTACTAAATAGAAAGGGCAAATTTCATCTTTCTGGATTATATTGGCCATTTCCCTTTAATTAATCTTATTTTACCATTTTTTAACCAGAAAGATATTAAAAATCGCTCCAGACCACGGTTAACAATAGTAGTACCCAGCGAATCGGACTGACTTAAGGGACGAACCAATATAGTTAATAGTTGTAAGCGATTACCTCCCAATATATCAGTGAATATCTGGTCTCCAACCACTGCTGTTTCCTTATTATTGGTATTCATTGCTCTCATTGCTGCCAGGAAAGGTCCTTTCATAGGTTTATAGCGGCTGTAAAAAAACGGGATGCCCAGCTGATGGCCAATATCCGAGATATTATTATGGGTATTAGAAACAAGGCATATTTTTATTCCACTCTGTTTTACCTGTTCAATCCAGGAAGCAATCCTGTTATCCAGATATTTATTTCCCCATGGGACTATAGTATTGTCCAAATCAACAATAATTCCTTTGATGTTTTTATTTTCATTCAGTTTATTTATATCTATAGAATAAATATTTTCCAGATAGACATCAGGGAAAAACAATTTATAGAAGCGAAACATAAGAGCTCCTTCAGGCTTTGATTCTCTTTAAATCAAACTTCTCTTAATTTATCTATTTGGGAATTGATATTGCTGGTAATAATATCAATAGCTACTTTATTTAAACCTCCTTGAGGTATAATAATATCAGCGTATCTTTTTGATGGTTCCACGAATTGTAAAAACATGGGTTTTACCCGATTAAGGTACTGCTCTACTACTGAGGTAAGGCTTCTTCCTCTCTCACTGGTATCCCGTATCAATCTGCGAATAAAACGTTCATCTGAGTCAGTATCTACATAAATTTTGATATGAAGCATATCTCGAATTGTTTTTTCCTCCAGAACTAATATACCTTCCAGGATAATAACATCGGCAGGATGTACTTCCTTGGTCAACTTTTTTCGGGTATAGTCTTGAAAAGAGTATACCGGCATTTGAATAGTCTTACCTTTTATTAGTTGATTAAGGTGATCCAGCAATAATTGATTATCAAAAGCAGAAGGATGATCAAAATTGAACTTTTTTCTCTCTTCCACGGCAAGATGAGATAGGTCTTTATAATAGGCATCCTGAGCAATAATTATCGCTTTTTTCTTTTTTATATCCTGGCAGATGTTTTTAGCTACAGTAGTTTTTCCACAGCCAGTACCTCCGGCAATACCAATAATCAGGGGCAACATTTTTAACTCCTACTGAAAACTTTAAACTTCTTTCAATTATTCCCACAGAAAATTAGGGTTTATTATCCAGATGTTCCTGATAAGTTCTGGAAAAAACATGTTTCCCATCCTTACCCAGGACAAAATAAAAATAATCTTCCTCCGTGGGATGGACCGCAGCTAAAATCGACTCCAGTCCGGGATTGCATATTGGTTTCGGCGGTAATCCCGGATACAGGTAAGTATTAAATGGTGATTCAATAGTTAGGTCCTGCTGAGTTAATCTCTCCTGCGGTTTATCCAGTAAATATTGAATAGTAGCACAGGATTGTAAAAACATACCCTCTGATAATCTATTATAAAAAACCGAAGCTATCCTGGGCTTATCTTCTGTTCCCTGGGCTTCCTTTTCAATAATAGAAGCTAAAATAATTATCTGATGAAAGCTTAAACCAGCAGGAAAATTCTGTTCAGGATTGATATGTTTATAGACTACATCCTCAAAGTTTTTCTGCATCAACTTGAGAACATTTTCTGCTCCAATATTTTTGGGAAATTCATAGGTATCAGGAAACAAATACCCTTCTCGATACTGATTTTCTTCTTTAATAAATTTTAGAAATACTTCATAATCTACAATTTCCCTATCTGCTAACAACCGAGCAATCTGTTTAGCTTGAAAGCCCTCAGGAATAGTTATACGATATAGCATCACCCTCCCTCTAATCAGCTGTTCAATTATCTGAACAAGATTCTGGGCAGAACTAAATCGGTATTCGCCGGATTGTAACAGTGCATCAGTTTTCATAAATTTCGTTATTACCTGAAAGAGATAATTATGAGGCCTGATAACTCCTTCCTCTTCCAATAATTGCCTAATTTGAGTGCTATTATAACCGTAGGGTATTTCAATGATCTTTTCTATCGGCTCATCAATTTTTATTGGTAGAAAAATCCAGGCAGCAGAAAGTATTAATACCAAGAAACCAACTGAGAATAAAAAAAATAAAAGATTAAAAAATCTGTTAACTATTATTTTCATTCTTTTTCTTACCTTTACGGTCCAGATAGGACTGCAATATAATCACTGCAGAAAGCCGGTCAATCACCTTTCTTCTCTTTGCCCTGCTGGTATCAGCTTCCAGTAGCACTTGTTCGGCTCTCACTGTACTTAATCTCTCATCTTCAAAATCTATCGGTAAGCTACTTAGTTGTTTCAGTTTTTGGGCGCATTCCTGTACCTTTTTCGCCTGTGGTCCCAGCGTTCCATTCATATTCTTTGGTAATCCAAAAACAAGCTGTTCCACCTTTTTCTCTTGGATTATTTTCATAATTTTTGGGCAGATTTCCTGCTCTGCCTGTACCTGGATAGTTGGTAATCCTTGAGCTGTTATACCCAGGGCATCACTTAAAGCCAGTCCAATTCTTTTTTCTCCCAGATCTATTCCCAGTATTCTCAAATTATTATTCTCCTTTATGGCCTATTTTTTAATACATCAATAGAATTTAGTAATAATTATTTATTATTATAACGATAATACAGGAAAAATAAAATAAATGTGGTTGATTGGTAGTGAAGTAAAAGTATTTTTTATTTTTAAAGCTGGATATATTGTTCAATATTCTGAAAGATAGCTCTTAATTGAGCCTGGTCTGTCCCGCCAGCTTGAGCAAAATGTCTTTTGCCGCCACCCTGTCCATGGATGTCTTTAGCCAGAGGGGTAATGATTTTAACGGCATCATAGCCCTTGTTAATCAGATCATCAGATATCATAATAATTAAATTAATTTTCTCTTCCTTTAATTTTGTGGCTAGAATAATTATTCCCGAATGTATTTTTTCCTTAATCAAATCCCCTGCTAATCTTAATTCTGTTTTATCAGGAGTATCGAGAATTGCTGAGACAACTGTTACTCCATTCACAACTTTTCGTTCTTGGATAATTTTTTCCAGGCGGTAAGGAAGTGTATTTTTCCAAAGTAAATGATACTCTCGCTTTAATGATTCATTATCTACTAATAGCTGCTGTACTTTCTGAAATAATCTATCCTGCGGAACAGCCAGTATATTTTGTAATTCCTGCAACATAGTTTCATCTTTTTTTATACCCTCCCATGCTTTTTCCCTGGTAACTGCTTCAATTCTACGTATTCCACTGCCTATTCCCTGTTCAGATACGATTTTAAAGATACCTATTCTGGAAGTCTGATCCAAATGAGTACCTCCACAAAGCTCCTTGCAAAAACCACCAATATCAATCATCCGAACCTTTTCTCCGTATTTCTCACCAAATAGAGCCAGAGCTCCTTTCTGTCGGGCAGCATGAAAATCAGTCACTTCAGAAGTGACTGGATAGTTTTCACTCACTTTCTGATTAACCAGCTTTTCAATCTGATCTAACTCTTCTTTTTTTAAAGGAGCATAGTGAGAATAATCAAATCTCAGACGTTCAGAAGTAACTGATGATCCAGCTTGTTTGACATGACTACCCAGCACCTCACGCAAGGCATAATGCAATAGATGAGTAGCAGTGTGATTAGCAGCAATAGCAATCCTCTCCTGATTATCAATCTGGGCTTTGACCATTTGATCTTTCCGGAAGGTACCCTTTTCTACCTCTACATAATGAACTATCAATCCTTCCAGGGGCATCTGAGTATCATAAACACAAGCAATTGAATTTGAATTATCGGCACTCATAATAGTCCCGGTATCTCCTTTTTGACCACCCTTCTCTGCATAGAACGGTGTTTCCTCCAGTATTATCATTCCTTGTTCACCGGTGGTAAGCTGTTCTACCTGTTCAGAGTCATTCAGGAGAGTAATAATTCTGGTACTGGCAGACACCTGGGCATAACCACAAAATTTGTTATCTCCGCTGTTAGACCAAATGGTCCGATAAAGCTTTTCTTGTTTTGCTAAAAGATTGCGGTCTGTCTTTCCCAACCCCCACGATTGACGAGAACGCTCTTTCTGCTTCAGCATATATTTTTCATATTCCTGTTCATCTACTGATAATCCTGATTCGGATAGAATATCTCTAGTAATCTCTAAAGGAAAACCATAAGTATCATAGAGGGTAAAAGCATCTTTTCCATTTAAAATTTTCTGATTACCACTTTTCAGTTTTTGAATATATTCCTCCAGAATAGCCAGACCGAGATTCAGGGTTTCCTGAAAACGTTTTTCTTCTGTTAAAATTATTTCATAAACAGTATTTGCTCTTTCTTTTACCTCAGGGTAGGCTTTAGGCATGATTTGAACAACTTGAGGAGCAACATCATAAAGAAAAGGCTCATTCAGATTGAGTAGTTTGCCATAACGAAAGGCTCTTCTCAGCAGCATTCGTAATACATATCCCCTACCCTCATTAGAAGGCAGGATACCATCTGAAATCATAAAAACCATTGCCCGAATATGATCTGAAATTACCTTTAAGGCTATATCATTTTTTTGACTCTCTCCAAAAGAGATTCCTGCTTTTTGGGCAGTATATTGAATGATGGGATAGAACAAATCTGTTTCAAAATCTGAAGAGACTTTTTGCAACACTGAAGCAATTCTTTCTAAACCCAAACCGGTATCAATATTTTTAGACGGTAAGGGATCAAGGGAACCATCCTTGTTGCGATTATATTGCATAAATACCAGGTTCCAAAGCTCCAGATAACGTTCATCTTCCCCGACTCCGCCACTCTTACCAGAAGCCCTTTCAGGACCCAAATCGATATATATTTCGGAGCAGGGACCACAGGGACCTTCTGGACCAACTTTCCAAAAATTATCTTCTTCTCCCAGTTTTACTATGCGATTTTCCGGTAATCCAATCATCCCATGCCATAAATTAAATGCCTCATCATCGTCTTTGTAAACTGAGACATATAAATCCTCTTTCGGGAAACCAATTACTTCAGTAAAGAATTCCCAACCCCACATTATTGCTTCTTTCTTAAAGTAATCACCAAAAGAGAAATTTCCCAGCATTTCAAAAAAGGTATGGTGACGAGCAGTCTTTCCTACATTTTCAATATCATTAGTTCTAAGACATTTTTGGGAGGTCGTTGCTCTCTTCAGTGGTGATTTCACTTGACCTAAAAAAATAGGTTTAAAAGGAACCATGCCGGCAATAGTAAATAAAATAGTTGGATCTTCAGGAATAAGAGAGGCGCTGGGCATAATCTTATGTCCCTTAGACTGGAAAAATTGTAAAAAGGCTTCTCTAATTTGATGACTGCTCATTTTTCTCATGGAAGAACTCCTTGCTCAAAAAATAACCAGAATTATATTTATATGAGCTGGGATTTACAAACCTTAAATAAAAATTAATAAATATTAAAAATCATTATACTGCAACTCGTAATACTTCGTCAATAGTTGTAATACCCTCTAAAGCTTTAGCCACTCCACTATCGAGAAGGGTTTTCATTCCATAGCGGATTGCAACATCTTTTATCTCATTACTGGAGGTTTTTTTCAAAATCAGTGAACGAAGTTCATCATTTACGCCTATCATCTCAAAGATTGCTACTCTGCCATAATAACCAGTATGTTTGCAATAATCACAGCCTTTGCCACGATAAAGTCTGGTGTTTTCTTTAGCCGGTATTTTGATATTGAGCTTTAGATTCTGAAAAATATCTTCCTTAGGTGTATACTCCTCAATACACTTGGTACAAATTTTACGTACCAGTCTTTGAGCCATAACTCCAATCACTGAGGAAGAAATAAGAAAAGGTTCTACTCCCATATCGATCATGCGAGTTAGAGAACTAACTGCATCATTAGTATGAAGTGTGCTAAAGACAAGGTGTCCGGTTAGAGCAGACTGTACTGCAATATGAGTGGTCTCTACATCTCTCATTTCCCCAATCATAATAATATCGGGATCCTGACGTAAAATTGAACGAAGGGCATTGGCAAAGGTTAGATTAATTTTAGGTCTTATACTTATTTGATTTATTCTTTCCAGTTTGTACTCCACCGGATCTTCCACCGTAATTACATTTTTTTCTATAGAATCAACTTCATTTAAGGCGGCATAGAGAGTGGTACTCTTTCCACTTCCGGTAGGTCCGGTAATAAGAATAATGCCATAGGAATTGTTAATCATCTGACGGAATTCCTGTAATTGAACTTCTGTAAAACCGATATTATCCAGGGAAATAACTCCCTGACTCTTATCTAAAAGACGCATTACTATCTTTTCATCATAAACAGTAGGAATAGAAGATACCCTTAAATCAACTTCCCGGGCTCCAAAGCGAAGTTGAAAACGACCATCCTGGGGTAATCTTCTTTCAGCAATATCCATATAAGACAATATCTTAACCCGGGATATTACTGCTGGTTTAATCCTAACTGGCAGAATACGAATATCATGAAGGATGCCATCAATACGATAACGAACCAATAGACCCCTTTTGTTGGGTTCCAGATGGACGTCACTGGCTCTCTCCTTTATTGCATCTACGATTATCATATTAACTAACTGAACAACAGGAGCTTCTTGACTGATAGCTTCCAGTGCAGAAAGATTCACCTCATCGCTAAAATCACTAACTGAGGCCACGTCAACTCTTTCCAGAAGGTCATCAAACTGATATCCGGCGTCATAATAATTACTCAGGGCATTAATAATTTCATTTTCATTAGCAAATTTAGGATTAACATCCATTTTGGTGTATTCTTTGATATAGTCAATTGCGTTGACATCCAGCGGATTAGCCATTGCCACAGTCAAGGTATTATTTTCCTTATTGAGAGGTATTAGTTTATAACGAAGAGCAATTCTTTTAGGAATAAGTGATACTATTTCCGGATCTAGAATAACATCTTCTAATTCTACATATTCAGCCTCGTAAACATGCTGCAATGCCTCATTAAGTTGTTTTGAAGAAATTACTCCCTGACTGATTAAAATCTCTCCAATTTTCTTTTTACTATCAATCTTCTGAGCTTCCAAGGCTTTCTTTAATTGTTCGGAGTTGACAATGCCCTGATTTATTAAAATTTCACCTAACCTTAAATTAGCAAGGTAGGGTTTTTTCCTATCTCCGGTTTCCAATGTTTTACCTCTTAATTACTTTTTTTTAAAATTTAAAACATCACCAAATATATCTTTGAACAAGATTCGATCATTGCCCTCTTTCTTATTATAATCCTTTATCAACCTTTTCTGAACTTCTTTTTCTGCTCTTTTAATACTGAGACTGATTTTTTTTCTTCTGTCATCAACTTTAGTTACCAATGTTTGTACCGTGTCACCTATCGCCAGAACACTATCTACTTTGTCAATTCTATGATTAGATATTTCAGAAAGAGGTACCAGACCATCAATATTTTCTTCTATGTTTACAAAAGCACCAAAATCAGTAATATTAACCACTTTTCCTTCCACAATAGTGCCTACTCCATATTTTTTTCTAATTTCGATCCAGGGATTAGCAAGAAGACGCTTACGACTTAAGGTTATCTGGGCTTTTTCTGAATCAATTTCTATTATCTTTAATTCTAACTGGTCGCCTTTTTTAAGTACCTGGTTGGGATGTTTAATCTCTTCCCAGGTAATTTCTGAAAATGGTAAAAACCCTTCAATTTCTTCATCAAGAGAGATAAATGCACCAAAATTTTTCAATCTTCTTACTTCTCCATTTACCTTATTGTTAACCTTATATTTTGTTTCGATGTTTTGCCAGGGATTGGGCAAGGTCTGTTTTCTGCTCAAGAATATTAAGCGATCTTTTCTATCAATTTTAATTACTTTCAACGGTAATATCGCATATTTCTTTAATATACTGGAAGGTTTTTCGATGTATTTCCAATCAATTTCAGAAAGATGGATAATCCCTGAAACTCCGGGTTCTAATTCTATGTTTGCTCCATAAGAGGTTACCTGGGTTATTTTGCCTTCTACGGTATTACCCACAGCATATTTTTCTTCAATGTTTGTCCAGGGATCTTCCATTAGTTGTTTTAATCCTAAAGATACTTTTTTCTTTTCCTTATCAATATCTAAAATTCTAACCTTAATTACTTCATCTTCTGATAAAACTTCATGCGGCGCTCGGGTATAAGCCCAGGACATATCAGAAATATGCAGTAAACCATTCAATCCCTCTTCTAATTCGATAAATGCTCCAAAATCCTTAATACTTATAACCTTTCCCTCAACTTCATCTCCAATACTATATTTTTCTTCCACTACCTCCCAGGGATTAGGATTTAATTGTTTTATACTAAGAGATATTTTATTCTGATCTTTATCAAAATCAATAACCTTTACTTTTATTTCATCACCTTTCTGGATAAGTTTCAGGGGGTCTTTGATTTCTTTCCAGGTAATTTCAGAGATATGGAGTAATCCTTCGATGCCTCCAATATCAACAAAAGCACCAAAATCAGTAATATTAACCACTTTTCCAGTTAGTACCTGTCCTACCTTCAAATTGGTAAGAGTCTTTTGTCTTAGTGACTCTCTTTCTTTTTCCAAAGCAAGGCGATGCGATAATACTAAATTATTCTTTATTTTATCCAGTTTGAGAATAAAGAAGGATAATTTTTTACCTATGTATTTTTCTAAATCTTTTTCGGTAATAAATTTTTGTTCCACCTGAGATAAGGGGACAAATGCCTTGACGCCTAAGTCAACAATTAATCCATTGGGGTTTTTCTCAATAACTTCACCCTGTATCGGTTTCTTAGTCTTATAGGCATTAATAAGTTGATCCCATAAGAGTATATAGCGGGCTCTTTCTCGGGAGAGGTAAATTTGTCCATTTTTTTCATCAACCTGCACTACATAAACATCAATTTCATCATCTACTTCCAAAGTATGGTTTACTTTGTCATGCCCCACGCGTAGCAGCGAATCTTCGGTAGCAGGTAGAAATCCTTCCATTTTGTACTTTATATCAACAAGATATCCCTCTTCATCAACTTTAACAACCTTTCCTCGAATTATTCCCCCTTTCCTGATTTGTTTGAAGCCATTTAATGAATCATTCATCATCAAATCCATTTGCTCCTGGCTTTGTGATTCCTTTTTTTCTTCTGCTATATCATTTTGTTTTTCCATGAGCCTGCTATTTCCTCCTTAATTGCTGTGTCAATCTTATTACATATTTAATGCTATTGCTATAAATCACTAATTTACCGCAACAGATTTTTTATAACTCTTATTTTAAAACAATTATTAAATTTAAACATCATCACAAAATATATTTCATTTAATATCTATATTTAGGAAAATTTTATTCGCTAATCTTAATTACTCTTGCTTCAGTAATAATATAATCTACTGGGATATCCTTTTCTTCAATGGGTATTTTTTCTAGGATTTGCATCTCAAAGGCCAGGGCAACTGATGAGGTTTTTGGTTTTAACTGGGTTAGAAATTGGTCATAATATCCGCCACCTCGTCCTAAACGATGACCCTGGATGGTAAAGGCAACACCTGGCACAATTACCAGGTCTAAAACATTTGATGGATATATTCTGAAGAATTCTCTTTTGGGTTGTAATATTCCCAAATCCCCTATGGCTAGTTCCCTTTCAAAATCCTTTACTAAAGAAGGAAGCAATTTATTATCTCTCCGGATGATCAGAGGTATAAATACCCTTTTCTTATCTTTCTGAGCAGATTTTATGATGCTCTGTGTTTGAACTTCACGTTTAGTAGCAATATATAGCATAATATTAGTCGATTGTCTATAAATATCTAAATTTATTAAAGATTCTGCTATTTTTTTACTATTCTCCAGAATAAATTCTGGTGATAGCTTTCTTCTGCTAATTAGGAGCTGTTTTCTTATAGAATATTTGCTTAACTTATTTATCATAATATAAATAACAACTAATTGTCAATAGGTATATAGTTTTACTGTTAATAACAAATAATAGAGAATAATGTTGTTCCTGAATTCTTTATATTAGGTCTTTTATAATATCGTATAATTTCAAAATTTTAAACTATCTTTTTATATTATTCATCTAAATTTTTTGCTACTGTTTAAACTATTAGCATAAATAATAACCCCGCTATGTCGCTAACTTCAAGTTTTGATTCCGATCCTCAAACAGGTGGATATCTACCCAAATGCTTTATGCTTCCAGTTAATTAACGTTAATGTTAATCTTAGGTAACCCTCTCGGGAAACCGCAGGCTTGCATTACACACCCGGAGATCGATTTCCTTTTTTATAAAGTGTTGGGTCAAAACTTATTCAGTTTAGCGTTCACAGCAGGGTAACTTAGCATTTTTATACTTCACATATAATATAGCACATTTACTCAAAAAAAACAATTCCCTTAATAATGTGTAATGCTCCCTATTAAGAGGACACATTTTAAGTTAGTACTTGCTCTTTATTTTTACCATATTCTTGATAATATTGACAAGGAGTTCGATAACCTAGACTCTGATGCGGGAAGTCCTGGTTATAG
>JAQUNC010000042.1 GCA_028717805.1 Atribacterota bacterium | reverse complement strand
AGAGAATTAAAAGAAAAAGGATTTCCGATTAAATAGCAGAATGCAGAAAAACACTGTAATTTTACAGAGTCAAATTCTATATTTTTCAACGGTTTCCGAAGGAAAAAAGCGACTATATACTGTATAGTTATTAGTATTTGTATTAAAGTGTTTAATTTGGCATTAATTTGCCTTCCTTTCTTAGTATCAGGAACACTTCTCTTTCCCTGTAACCCTCTTTTGCATTTGAGCCGATTCAGGAAACAAAAAAAAGGACAGCCGGTAAACAGAAAAGAAACTTTTTACCCTCTCTTTTTTTGCCTGAAAAAAAGATATAAGCGGCTTGTCTGAAGGACCGGCTGCCCTCGTAATTATAATAACATAATTGACAGGAAAAATTAAAGACAAATGTCTTTTAGACAAATATAATTAGTCGCTTATTTTTCTAAAGTTTGCTCAAATGTAAAAATTTAATGGCAATCATAATAGCAAAGATAAGCCAGGGAATAAGGGATGCCATTGAAAAGATAAGGCCGATATTTCCTGCTGTTGAAGGTATAAGCATCAAGAGACCGGAAATCAGACCGGTAATTGCTATCTTCTTTCCATATACAGGGCTTTGTAACATAACACTTGCGACGATTATTAGAACAACCGCATTTAAAACATAGTATACATTAAATGCAGTGCCTACCCAGGTAACAATCATTCCCTGGCCGGCAGCAAGATAGCTGGCTTTAACTGCCTCTGAGGTAGCACTGTAATAATGGCTGCTTAAAAAAAGCATCTCGAAACAGGTATTTGATGACAGATAGGCTGCAATACTGACAAAACCGAAAAATAAGGCAACAGTTATCAGGGTTTTATTCCTTTCTCGCAGAGAAAAGTAAAAGGCAAGATATAGCACTCCCAACAATAGAATATTGATAATGTAGAGAAAATCCATGTGCAACAAACCAATAAACCAGTTATTATGAAATAATTCAAACCAGCTCTCGATTGATTCAGGGACAGGATATACCATATAAACAACAATCTGAATGGGAATAATCAAGATCATACCGATAGCAGAATACCCGGCAATCCGGTAGAGGAGAGCCCATCTTTCTAGATCCGCTTCATTAATTAAAACACTTTTATTTTCTTTCATTTTTATCCTCCTTTTTTTATAAACATTTCAGAATATTTGTGACAGATTTTTATTTGTTATAATTTTACTTTAATAAAGTTAATTTGTTAATAAATTTTATCCGAAACTCTACTGGAATAAATGTAGTATATTAGAAAAAAATAAAAATCTAATTTCAAATCATAATCATATCTAATCATCATAGCCAATCCGTTTTCCAATATAACAGCCAAATACCGTACTGTGTAAGAAGATAACGGTAGAGTCTTTCTCTTTTTTTGGAGAATAACCAAGGAGATAGATAATTAAATATAAGAAAGGTATTTCATACTTATTTTGAGCATTATAACTTATTTTGACTAAAAGGTAGGCCTACCCGAAACCAGGAACATTTTGACGCCGATTGGATATTGTAGTAAGTTAATAAATAACAAAGATCCCTGCTATGTTGCAGATGTATTGGACGCAAACATAATCTTTACAAAAGGGGTAGAGGTGGTATAATAATCTTACCATAACATGCAATGACAACAAGTTACTGGGGGAGCTATTTGCTGAGAAAAAGCATTTTGCTTTGACCCCTGAACCTGACCTAGGTAATTCTAGCGGAGGGAAGTAACCCTTGACTTTAAATAGAGTTAAATTTGATCGCTATTACTTATGTTCAGGTAATAGCGATTTTTTTTGGAGGTAAATATGGCTAAAATTACTCTTGGATTACAGGTATTACCATATGTTGCAGAAGAAAGACTTTACCAGGTAATAGATGAAGTAATTTCCTACATTGCTTCCTGTGGTATTAAGTATGAAGTTGGTGCCATGGAGACTACCTTGGAAGGAGAACTTGATGAATTACTGGAGATAGTCAAGAAAGCTCAAAAAATATGTATAGAACAGGGAGCAATAAGGGTCATATCACTGGTAAAAATTGATTATAAAAAGACAGGTGTGTCCATTGATGAAAAGGTTGGGAAATATAGGAGATAAAACAATCCCCTTATTTTTTTTAGCTCTTTTAGTATCTCTCTGGCAGCTAATTGTTGATGGGGGGATTATTGCTCGTTATATCTTGCCTTCACCCTGGGATGTTGTAATGGTATGTATTAAGATTCTACCAGATATAAAGGAGCATATTTATACAACCCTGCAAGAAGCGTTAACTGGATTGGTTGTCGCAATTGTTATTTCGGTAATCCTGGCAGTATTAATGGATAATTTCACTCTCATCAGGAAAGCTGTACAACCATTACTGGTAATATCCCAAACAATCCCTATTATGGTTCTGGCTCCCCTTTTTGCTATGTGGTTTGGATTTGGTATACTTCCCAAAATCATGGTAGTAATACTGGTCTGTTTTTTCCCTATTGTGGTCAGTCTACTAGAAGGACTAAACTCTTTGGATCAGGATTTATTAAATTTAATGAAATCAATGAAGGCAAATCGCTGGCAAATTTTTTATTTAGCCAAGTTCCCATCATCTTTAAGCAGTTTTTTTTCTGGTCTTAAAATTGCTGCCACTTATAGTATCATCGGTGCGGTAATAGGAGAATGGATGGGAGGTAAATCAGGATTGGGTGTTTATATGACCCGGGTGAGGCAATCCTTTGCTCTGGATAAAGTTTTTGCCAGTATTCTGATTATCATAATCTTAAGTATGATTCTATTTAAGATAATTGAACTGATTCAATTTCTGGTAATGCCCTGGAGAAGGGCAATGAATAAATGAGTAATAAAAAGGAGTGTAGAGATATGTGGTATATTTACAAAATTAAAAAATTAGAATATTCCATTATTTTTCTTACCTGTCTGGTAAGTATGCTATTTATGCTAATGATTAATACAGCTGTTGTCTTATCAGGGGAGTCATTGAGAGAAGTTACTGTTTTATTAGATTGGGTTCCCAATACCAATCACACCGGAATGTATGTTGCTCTGGAAAGAGGCTTTTATCAGGAGGAAGGATTACTGGTAAATATTATTCAGCCCTCAGAGGGAGGTTCAGCTGCCTTAATTGCAGCCGGTCAGGGAGAATTTGGTATCAGTTATCAAGAACAGGTTACCTTTGCTCGCACCTCTGAAGAACCATTACCAGTAGTTGCTATTGCTGCTATTCTTCAGCATAATACATCCGGTTTTGCTTCTCCGGTGGAAAAGGGAATTAAGCGTCCCCGTGATTTTGAGGGTAAGAAATATGGTGGCTGGGGTTCTCCTGTTGAGGAAGCAACAATTAAGGCCTTAATGGATATTGATAGGGCTGATTTTAGTAAAACGGAAATAGTAACTATCGGTGCTATTGACTTTTTTGCCGCGGTTCAGGAATATGTAGATTATACCTGGATTTACTACGGGTGGGATGGAGTAGCTTCAGAGCTTAAAAATTTTCCCATTAACTTTATCTTTTTACAGGATTATGCTCCAGAATTGGATTTTTATACACCAGTAATAATTGCTCGAGAACAACTATTGGCAACGGAGCCGGAATTAGTGCGCAAGTTTTTAAGGGCTACTAAAAAAGGTTATCAATTCTCTATAGTAAATCCGGAGTTAGCCGTTCAGGATTTGCTAAAATATGCACCGGAAATTGACTGTGAAATAGCTATTGCCAGTCAGCAGTATTTAGCAAAAGAGTATCAGGCTGATGCCCCCTACTGGGGTGAGATGAAGGCACAACGCTGGGGAAATTATGCCAGTTGGCTGTACGGAAGAGGTCTTATAGACAGAATGCTTGAGGTAGAGTCAGCTTTTGATAATTCTTTTTTACCGGGAGAGGAGAAATAATATTAAATTAAGAGTCAGTCATTTTACACAACAATATGAAAAGATGCCCATTATTGAAGATGTTTCTTTTTATCTGAGTAAGAATGAGTTTGTAACCTTAATTGGACCCAGTGGTTGTGGAAAAAGCACCATCTTCAACATGATAGCCGGGATAGTACCCATTGATGAGGGTAAAGTATATATTGATGGTAGGGATTGCACCGGAGAAATCGGACATGTTAGCTATATGTATCAGAAGGATTTGTTATTACCCTGGAAAAAGGTTATTGATAATACCATTCTTCCCTTAATTATTAAAGGAGAAACGGTCAGGGAAGCCAGAAATAAGGTAGTCCCTTATCTCAAACTATTCGGTTTAGAAGGTTTTGAATATAAATATCCCTTTCAGCTTTCAGGGGGTATGAGACAGAGAGCAGCACTGTTAAGAACCTATATGTTTTCAAAAGATATAGTATTATTGGATGAACCATTTGCCGGTTTGGATGCCATAACGCGTTCTAAGATGCAATCTTGGCTATTACAGGTAGCAGATAGACTCAAAGCCTCTGTGTTATTTGTGACCCATGATATCGAAGAGGCAATTTATCTTTCAGACCGTATTTATGTTCTTACTGAACGTCCAGCGAGAATAAGAGAAGAAGTTCCTATCCGCCTGCCAAAACCAAGAGAAAGAGAAATTGTGACTTCAAGCCAATTTAATCGCATTAAAAGGCATATCTTATTAAATTTATCCTGAAAGGAGAAGAGTAATTGGCAATATTTGATTTAGAAGCAGAAAATTATGATAAATGGTATGAAACTAAAATGGGAGAACATATCGACAATGTAGAGACAGAATGCGCTTTCAGCCTCTTTAAAGTAAAACCTGGCATGCATATTCTGGATGTCGGTTGTGGAACCGGCAATTTCAGCATAAAACTAGCACAGTTAGGCACATTTGTTATAGGAGTTGATACTTCCCGGGAGATGTTAGCTAAAGCACGTAAAAAAGCCGAACAGAAAAAAGCAAAGATTGAATTTAAGGAAATGGATTGTCTGAATTTAGAATTTCTGGATAATACCTTTGATGGAGTTTTATCGATGGCTACCATTGAGTTTATTTCTGATTACCCCAGGATGGTTTTAGAAATGTTTCGAGTTTGCAAGAGAGGAGGTCTCATTCTGGTAGGTAGTATCAATAAAGATAGTGTCTGGGGACAATTATACCAGGAAGTAGAATATCAGAACAAAGTAAAGGTATTTCAGTATGCCCGTTTCAGAACTCCTGAAGAGATAATTAAGATTAAACATGAATCCCTAGTAGATGTTAGGGAATGTCTTTTTATACCGCCTGATTTGACAGAATCAGAAATTAGTCTATTCAAAGAAGAGGAATTTTCCCGCTATAAACGTGGAGGTTTTTTCTGTGTTCTCTGGCATAAATAATTCAGTTGTCTTTGCTCTGCTAATATAATAAAATTATTGTATTACAGTTGTAATAATTAAAAGTTATCTAAAAAGAAAGGAATACCAAATGAGAATAACAGGAAGTATAATAAGCGGTATTATTCTTTTAATAGTAGGTTTAGCATTATTGTTAGCTAATGTTCTGGGAATAAAGGTGAATTTTTTTCGCCTGTTTCCCGGCATTGCCCTGGTGATTTTAGGCATTATTATTTTATTTGGACAATTTGGGGGAAGCCATGAAGTCATCTTTGACCGGAAGAAAATAGACTTAAGTGAACCTTTCAGGGAAAAAAATATCATCTTTGCTGAAGGCATAATGGACCTTAATGATTTAAAATTACCAGCATCACATCAAAAAATTAAGCTTAATGTTATTTTTGGCTCAGGCAGTTTAATACTTAATCCGAAAATACCATCGGCAGTTCATGCTAGTTCAGTATTTGGTAGCCTACAATTACCAGACCAATCTGTAAGTATTATCGGTTCAACAGAATATAGACTGGGGAATATTCAATCCGATAAGCCATATCTAGATATCGAAGCTAATGTAATCTTTGGCCAACTAAAGATAGTTAAACCATAAAAAAGATAATTATAGTATATCGCATTAGGTAAGATGAAAGATGATATTAAGTTCTAATCAGATAATAGAAAAAACAGAAAAATATGTACAGGATTTTTTTCAGCGAGAAGCTACCGGTCATGATTGGTGGCATACCTATAGAGTGAGAATGATAGCTTTAAAGATAGCAAAAGAAGAAGGAGCAGATCCTTTTATTGTGGAAATGGCTGCCCTGCTTCATGATATTGGTGATTATAAGTTTTTTGCTGGTGATGAAAAACGGGGATCAGATGTAGTGGCCAGATATTTACATTCATTACCACTCAATTCCTCTCTTATTAAAAAGATAATTACTATTACCAAAGATATTTCTTTTATGAAGACCCTTTCCCAAAAGGATAAAAACAGAACAGATAAAAAGAGCCTGGAGTTTAAAGCTGTGAGTGATGCCGATAAACTTGATGCCATGGGAGCAATCGGTATTGCCCGAGCTTTTACCTATGGTGGTTATTACCACAGACCTATTTATGATCCCAGAATTCCCCCTAACCTTAATATATCCCGGGAGGAATACAAAAATACTGAAGGTCCTTCTATTAATCATTTTTATGAAAAACTACTAAAATTAAAGGATCTGATGTATACTGCTTATGGTAAGAAATTAGCT
Source organism: Atribacterota bacterium (assembly GCA_028717805.1). NCBI lineage: Bacteria > Pseudomonadati > Atribacterota > Atribacterota bacterium. The sequence continues at coordinate 11,122 of JAQUNC010000042.1, read as the reverse complement.
CAGGGTAGACATGATTTTCTAAAGAAGTATTTGTATCGTTTTTATCAGGAGTGGAGAGGGGAAAAGTAAGGGATTAATTTTGTCAGTAAAATTATGTTTTCAGACTGAACATCTTAAAATCTATCCCTATCATCAGAAAGATTTTAATGAGTTCTTTTTATTATTAACCAATCCAATGGTTAATAACTCATTAGACATTCCTGATTTTTCTACTGATTTTCAAAGAGTGAGAGATTTTTTAAGTCAAATTTCCCAAAAAACAAATCCTGATTATACCTGGTTATTATATTCCATTTATAAGAAAAAAGATAATTACCTTATTGGGGGGTGCGGATTTAAGGTAGATTTAAAACATATGATTGCTGAGATGTTTTTTATGATTTTCCCCCGTGAATGGGGAAAGGGTTTTATGGTGGAAGCAGCACTCCCTCTGCTTAATAATATAATCCAGCTGTTTTATTTAGAAAATATTTACGCCCTTATTCTCCCGAATAATATCAGGGCTAAAGCAGTCATGAGGAAGCTTGGATTTGAATATTACCGTACGATTAATTGTATTCGCTTCGGACAAAAAAGATCTGTTCAGAAATGGATTTTAAGAGCGAGATAAGATATTTACTTTATTAAAAATAATAATTACCATTAGAATGATTAAAAATAAATTAAGTTTTAGGAAAGAAAAGATGATGATGGTTATGTGAATGCCCTTGACTCAGTTGAATATCCCACCTGGTGGTTAGAAGAAGTAGGATTTGGAGACACTCTAATAGAGTAAAAGTAAGGAGTATTTTTTATCTTGTAAAATTTATTCTAATGATTTAAAAATATATTGACAAATGATTTATTTAAATGTATAAGTTATTTAGTAGAAACAATATTAATTTTGGTCGATGCAAAGATTAGTGAAGAGGTTCCTTTATAATTAATAATGATTATAGAAAAGAGGTGCCGAAATGGTTAAAGGTTGCGGAAAGAAGACAAAAGAAACAGAAAAAAAGAAAAAATAATAACACAAGACTTCTAACTGATTATTCCAATAATCAGTTCAGATAAATCGCAGAATTCAGACGAATTCAAAAACCCTGACCATCCCTCTGGCTCAGGGTTTTTGAATTTTTATTAAACCAGATTACAATATGTTTGCATTCTTTCAGATTTGTTGAATTAGGTTAGGAAAGATAATTAAAATTTTTTAATAATGCGTTTCAGCAAGGCCGGACTGGCTAAGATTTTACCCACCACTAAGATTATTTCATTAGCCTTATGCAAGCCATAACTCTTTAAAAAAGATTTCCCTCCAACAGTAATAGCTGCAATAAGACCAAGCACCAACAAGTCAAGCCAGCTTTTGGGAGTTTGCCATTTACTTGCTATTTTAATTACTAAAACTGTTCCTAAAGAACCACTCAAAATTCCACAAATATCCCCTATAATATCACCCATGAAATTGGCGACACGATTAGCATTTTTAACTAAAAAAAGCCCCTTTTTAGCGCCAAAGACTTTTTTTGCTGCTTTGGAATGAAAGGATTTTTCTTCTGCTGCAGCGGCTGCAAAACCAATCATATCACCAATAACGCCTATAGAGATGATAATAAGTAGAATTATAACGGCTAGAAAAAAAGAAATTGAGTCGATCCAGGAATAGGCAATTAATGCAGTTATTATAGTTAAGCAAAAGGTTAGAACAGTGACTATAATGCTTTCTTTCAAATTCTTCAATATAAGAATCACCCTGAGATTAATGGTAAATTATTCAAGAGGAATCCCTCCCCTTAACAATCCCTTAATTCAATCTTAATACATTAAGATTAATGATTTTATATATTTTATGATCCTGAGGAATCATATTCTTGGGTAGTAAATGTCCTCGGGATATTTAAGGGGATACTTACCTTTATTACCATGTTTTTTAAATTTTTAGCTTCTAACATAGATGGCAATAAGCCAGGTCAATGTTGCGGCTTAGGTCCAGTAGGTTTTCCCCTGGAATAGCCTGTTGTTTCCAGCCAGGTGGTTTCCCTTTCATATTCCAGCTATATGGTCACCCGTTATAGGACTGGATTGCCACTAAGACCACACTTCAATCCCTGACCTATCCGACAGAAAGCCGACAGCCTAGAAGTTTTCCTTCAAATACTCACTGTCCCCTAGCTTCTTTAGCAGTCCAGGTTTCAGCTATAGTAATGGTACCGGGTACCTCGATACATACCAAGTTTTTATGCCTCCCCCTGAACCACGCAAAGCAGGCTACGCTGCACCCATCTTGCAACAGATGCAGGTTCGCTTATATACTTTCCCAGAATATATAAGCCTCCACGGTAAAGGGGTCTACGCCCGCATGCCATTACGGATCGCCCCTTAACCTTAACTCCCAGCATCAGCTCCCAACTGGGCGTCAGCAGCCAACACCAGGAACTTCATCGGTGTGCCCTTGACGGATTTTTAGGCCCGCCTTCAAGAACAGGGTATTAACTAGGATACTGCACCATCTATGTAAGTTGAACTCTTATTTAAATTTCACCTTATTAGTTTCATTAGGGTATCTACTATTGAAATCAAGTATTGTAATTTGTGACTACCTATATTATACCTGATAATAATAAAAATACAAATTTGCAGATAAGGGAATTGCTAAATTGATATTTTATTTTGCTTAGCAAGCAGTTTTTATTCAGAATAAGAAATTTGTTGCTTAAAAAGGTTTTTGAAGGTAGAATTGCGTAGCAATAATATTTATTTTAATAGTTTTGGGAAAGAGAAGCAAGATTGATTTTATGGAGGCTTAGCATTGGATGATAAAAAAGATATTTTTTTGTTAGTAATCATTTTAATTGGATTTGGAATATTTTATCTTTACCAGGATTCAAATCAGTTAAAAGTATCTTATTCCAGGGTAAAACAGACAGATTACTATGAGAAAATTCTTACTACCCTGGCCTGTATAATATCAGCAGTTATTCCTGCCAATAGTTCTACCCGATTAAATTCTATTGAGGTTATCTGAAATGCCTGAGGAGCAGCAGATTTTATTAGAGGCAAAAGAAATCAAAAAAGTATATGGTCAAATTATTAAAACAATAGCTCTAAGAAAGATTAGTCTGACAGTAAAACAAAATGATTTTATTGCTATTATTGGCCCTTCTGGATGTGGCAAAACAAACCTGGCTAATATTTTAGGTGTTTTGGATAAGCCAATATCAGGAGAGGTGTATTTTCAGAATCAATCTTTAGGGAAGATGGAGGTAAATGAGCTGGCTGAGTTCAGGAATGAGCATATTGGTTTTATTTTTCAATTTTATTTTTTATTAAAGGAATTTACCACCTTGGAAAATGTACTTATACCTGCCTGGATTAAAGATGAAATAGTGCCAGCCCGGAAGATAAAAAGATCAAAAGAATTATTGAACTGGTTGATCTTAAAGAACGAATGAACAATAAGGGGAATAACCTTTCCGGTGGGCAGCAGCAAAGAGTAGCAATCACCCGTTCCTTAATTAAGGAACCATCTCTAATTTTAGCAGATGAACCAACCGGAAATCTGGACTCAAATAATAATTAATACCAAATTACCCAATCTGGTTATAAACCATAATTGAAGGAGTTTGTCTTCATAAGATGGAGCAAAACATCTATAATTCGTTAATTCAACAGGCTGACGATTGGGGTTATGAGGTTGACAATATTGTGCTAACACCCCAGATTTGCTCAAATTAATTTCTAATAATTTAAGAAAACGAACTAAAATAGATAAAAATCCAGGGCGGGCAGTCCATCGATAAGAACTGATTCCCTTGGGTTTTTATCTATTTTCTCGAAAATTGTTCAACCTATTCACTTGGCTAATTCGGAAGTACAGTTAGGGCAACGTTTTGCCTTGATTGGAATCATAGTAAAACAATGTGGGCATTCTTTAGTCGAAAGAGGAGGAGCCTCTTCTTTTTTCTTCCAGCTGTTGACTTTACGAATAACCAAAAAAATAGCCAAAGCAATTATTAAAAAACTAATAATGGTGTTGATGAATAATCCATAATTTAGAGTAACTGCTCCTGCTTCCTGAGCCTCGGCTAAGGTAAGATAAGGACCTGAAGTAGCTCCCTGTTTAAGTAAGATAAACAGATTACTAAAATCTATTCCTCCTAAGAGAAGACCAATAGGTGGCATGACTACATCCTTCACAAAGGAAGTAATTATTGAACCAAAAGCAGCACCAATAACAATTCCTACTGCCATATCCAGCACGTTTCCCCGCATTACAAATTTTTTAAATTCTTCTAACATAATGGATCTCCTTTCCTTTTCTAGAAAAAAATATTTAATTTTTTTAACCAGATTTATAACATTTAACTGTTTCTTGCTGTTGTGTTTTTTATCAATGTAGAAGAGAGTGAAGTTAAAAGTAGATGAGCTGTGTATTATTTCTATGGATTTATGATTATTATTCAATTTTATTTATATATTTTATAATGATATTTTACTCTTTTTATCAGCTTATCACAATAAGTTTTTAGATTATTTCAGAAAATAAAAAGGCTTTAGAGGAGTATCGGGAAATTTTCAGGGTACCCCTTTGATTGTTATTGCTAAAAGATTAATTTTAGGTTATTTTAATATAATGTTTTGCCATTAAATATTGCTAATAAATTATTAAAAAACAATTTTACCATAGAAAGGATTTACCTATTATAATTTCTTATTTAGCTTTATTAGCCAGGATTCTTTTAATTGCCATTGAAAAAATCATAGTTAGAATGCTGGGGAATCGGCAAGGTGATATTGATTATAATTTAGCCGCCACCTTTTTATTCTTTATCTTCGGAGCAATTATTCTTGTTCCCCTGTCTTTATTTGTTCCAGTTACCAGTATACTTTTCTTGATTCCCTGTTATATTAGTAGTCTTTTATATACTATATATGCCTATGCTTTTGTGTCATCTCTCGCTACAGGAGAGACATCATTAGTGACGCCTATATATAGTTTAAATGGATTAATTTTAGTTATTTTTTCTTTTTTCTTTCTATCCGAACCATTTACCTTAACCAAAGTAATTGGTGTTTTATTAATGATTACAGGAGCTTCATTTTTGAAAGATATTTGGAATCCACTCTATTCATTGCAATATATAATTACTGATCTACCTACTAGGATGATGCTTTTAGCTATTGTTAGCCAGAGTTTAGGGAGGATTATAGATAAATACTATCTTCCCAATATTCATCCCGTTATTTATGCCACCGTACTTTATTTCTTTATTTCCTTTAATTTGTTAGCTATATTATTAATCAGGGGTAATATTAAAATAGTTAAAGAAGTATTTTTTAAAAAACCAAAGCTATCTATAAGCAGTGGCATTACTAATGGTTTTTCCTATCTATTTTTACTATATGCTATGCGGCAACTTGATTTGAGTTTAGCAGAACCATTAAGCAATCTTTCTGTGATATTAACACTGCTTTTTTCAGCTATTATTTTCCGGGAAAATATTCGGGAGAAAATACCAGGAACTATCATAATTCTGGTTGGAGGATGGCTATTATATTTGAATTTTTAGTTTAATTATAATAGATTACTAATGATAGGTTAAATCTTGAAAAGGAAGGTAAATTGATTTGAAAAAAAGTGAAAATAAAAAGCAACAAGAATTATTAATTAGACCAGCTGTAGAACAGGATGCCCCAATTTTGTTGTCCTTGATAAAGGAGTTAGCGGTTTACGAAAAATTAGCTGACCAAGTCTTAAATAATGAAGAAGCTATAAGAGATAAATTATTTGGTCAAAAAGCTTATGCAGAGGCAGAAATAGCTTACTGGGAAGATCAACCAGCCGGTATGGTTATCTTTTTTCATAATTATTCCACCTTTCTGGGTAAACCCGGCTTTTATATTGAGGACCTGTTTGTAAGAGAAAAATTTCGAGGTAAAGGCATTGGAAAAGCATTATTCTTGAAGTGTGTAGGATTAGCCAGAGAAAGAAAATGTGGTAGGATGGAATGGCTGGTTTTGAACTGGAATCCTGCCCGAAAGTTTTATGAAAACATGGGTGCCTATCCACTAACGGAATGGGTTGTTTACCGTATGGATCAGAAGGCCATGAAAAAACTCATTCCTTAAGTGAGCATCTTTATACTCTGGTAATTTTCCATCTCCCCTTCTGATAAAAGATATAGATAACCAGCAGTTCTATAAATTCAGCTACCAGGAAGCCAATCCAGATATAGGTAATCGGCAGGTGTAACACATATACCACCAAAGCGGAATAGGGAATCTGAAAGAACCAGCGAGAGGCAATTCCTGAAAATAAATAAGGGAAATTATAACCTGAGCCAGCAAACACAGTATTTAATCCCATAGAAATAGCTACAGCAATAAAGCTGGGAGAAATGATGTAAACCATTTTTTTACCTATCTCTATTACCTCTCTTTGGTTAATAAATATCTTGATAATAAATTCAGGAAAAAGCAGAGTAAAAGAGGCGATAATGCCAGTTATAAAAATTCCCAGTAAAGAAGCCCAAATTGCAGTACGGTGTGTTCTTTCAATCTTATTAGCTCCCAAATTTTGTCCGGCAACAGTACTTCCACCCATTGATAAACCCAGTAAAGGAAGAAAAACCAGATTAAACAGCTTCATTCCTATTCCAAAGGTAGCTAGAGCAAGTGTACCGTAAATTGAGACAAACTTTAATAATAAAAATTGACCACCCTGCCGGAAAAACATTTCCAAACCAGTGGGTAGTCCAATAATGCTAAATTTTTTCATGTTTTCTTTGCTTAATTTAAATAGGCCAGAGAAAGATATTTTGATATAACTTTTACCGGATAATAGAATAAATAGACCTATTGAAAAAGCAACTATAGTTGATATTACAGTGGCAATAGCTGCTCCCCGAATTCCCAGTCCCATTCCCGCAATGGAGGTGCCGGGAATAGTATCAAACATCAAAATTGGATCCAGGACGATATTTAGAATGGAAGTTAATATCATAATAAACATAGGACTCCTGGCATCACCAATACAACGTAAAGCTGTGTTGACACTGAATGATGAAAACATAAAGGGAAGAAAAATAGAACGGATAATTCCATAATCTAAGATATGGTTAACTACCATAGGATCATTGGAAAAAAATATGCTGAGTGGTCTTAAAATTAAAATTAGTATGACTGACATAATCAGAGAAACGATAGCTTTAAAGAAAATCGATTGTTCAATTATTTGTTTTGTTTTTTCCAGTTTGCCTGCTCCATAATTTTGAGAGATGAGAGATACTGAGCTAATTCCAATAATTTCATTTACAATATCGGCAAACCAGAAAATAGTTACAAAAATAGCCACTCCAGCTACTGCCTGAGCAGAAATTCTTCCAATCCAGACCATATCAATCAAATCATAAAGGGTTTGAGCAAAGAATCCAAACATGGTGGGCATAGAAACCACCAGTAAATTTTTTATTATATTTCCTTCAGTTAAATCTCTACTTGTTCTTCTTGTCATAATTAATTACCTTTTGTATTTTGACCAAAATCTTGATGTTCATAAAAAATGTTTATTGCACGATGGTCAGGAGAATAATCCAGTATATGGTTTATAAAAAATTTCATTTTAGAGCATCTGAATTTTTGCAATTCGGATGCTCTAAAATATTGATTTATATTTTTCTTAAAAAACTAATATTTATATGCTATAATAACAAAAAAAGACTTTAACAGCCTTTTTCTAATTTGCTATTTCCTCAGTTTTTGATTGATACCTTTATAATATTACAAAACTTATTTTTTTCCAAGAAATTAATTTATATAAATAAAGATAAGGGAAATTATAATCTAAGTTCTAAAGATAGATCAGAAAAATGTTATTTTTTATCGAGCACAATACTCTGAATAAGCGGGTATTAACAAAAAAGTCTTTCCTTAGTATCAATAGCTACAGGAGTTGATATGGCTTTTCTCTTAATCCTGGATAGAGAACACAAAGCTTTATGGGTAAAAACAAAAAACAGATTGGCTGATAATAGTTGGTTTTTACCAGAAGTAGAAGACCCCATTAACAAACCTTCTAATAGATTAAATGTAGAGCTGTTAGCTAAACAAGCTTTTATTCCACTCAAGTCCAGTTTGATTGGTAAAAAAATCATTTTAGATATCTTTCGTAATGAACAACAGCTTTATCTCTTTTTATGCCCGGGTAAAGAATCATCGGAAGTTCTCTTTGATTTAACCAAATACAGAAATATACAATGGATACCTATCAACTGTATTGGAGAATCAGAATCTTTTTCTTCTCTCAGCGGTAAATCGATTATTGAAGCCTATTATGATATTTTATTAAATGAATTTACTGAAAGAAAAAACCACTTTCATATTGTTAAAAACGGATACGGGAAAAAAGATATTGAAGAATTTAATCGAGCAATTCTTAATAGTCAGCAAAAAATAATAGTTGAATTAAAAGATCAATATAACTTATACCATCAGCTTATTCCGGAAATCGGCGATTATGCTCTTTTGAATAATTGGAAAGGAATACCTGTTGCTGCCTTAGAAATTACCGGGATCACTCTGGAACCATTTGAAAAAATTAGTGATTTTATTAAAGAATCAGATACCCTGAAAGAATATAGTGTCAAAAATGTTGTAGAACAATATAAAAAGACCTTTCAGAAATGGTGTAAAAAAAATAATAAACAATTTTCTACCAATAAAACAGTTGTTATATCGCAATTTAAGATAATCAAGCAGCTTAATGAGAAAAAGATAGACCATTTAGATATTGCTTGATTTCTTTCCTTACTAAGTTCAAGGGAATGTCCTTGTTGACTAGAGTAAGGTTTAAATATAGTCCTTATTGACTGGGACAGGGACTTAACCCTTGAAAATAATATCAGTTTTTTACTGGATATAGTTAATAAGATATACTCTTAGAGTATTTAAAGCCCGACGTGCAGAACGCAAACGGATGATTTGCCTATCTTTATGTAATTGATGTTTCTGTACCAGGGTCTGTTTTTCATCAGCTAGAGCAATGTAAACCAATCCCACTGGTTTTCCTGGACTTCCTCCTCCCGGACCAGCAATCCCAGTTACACTTATTCCAATGTCACTGTTACACTTTTTACGGATACCCTCTGCCATTGCTCGGGCGACTGGTTCACTGACCTGTCCGAACTGAATCATAACATCACGGGATACATCTAATAGCTTTTCTTTAAGCTCTCCATCATAACTAATAATTCCACCTTTAAAATAGTCTGAACTACCTGGGACTGAAGTTATTATTTCTCCTAGCATTCCCCCAGTACATGATTCTGCCACAGCCAGTGTTAACTTTCTTGTTCTTAGCAGATTGCCAATAACTTCTTCCAGAGATTGCTGGTTATAACCAAAGATATAATCTCCTAGAAGCACTTTAAGCTGTTCAGAAGCCTGATCTAAAATCTTTTTTGTTTCTTCCGGTGTTTTAGCCAGAGCGTTTAACTGAATTTGGATGTCTTCTGGACTGGCATAAATGCCAATATTTAGTTTATGGTTACGGTTGATGAAATCTTTAATCTTATCATTTACAGTCGATTCCCCCAGGCCGCTTATTCTAATAATTTGGGATTGCATATGCTGAAGGTTAGGAAACCTTTTTTCTAAGAATGGAATAATTTGTTCCGTTATTAAATTTTTCATTTCTAGGGGAACGCCCGGAAGGGCAACAATTATTCTACCCTCTTTTTCCAGGATCATAGCAGGCGCAGTTCCATAAGGATTGAGAATACACCGGGAGCCTTCAGGTAAGAAAGCTTGCTTTAGATTGCTCGGTGAAATAGTGACATTTATTCTATTTAATATTTCCACCATATGTTTTTCAGCTTCTGGATATCTAACAAGTTTTATCCCGAATGCTTTAGCAATTGATTGAAAAGTAAGGTCATCTTCTGTAGGTCCCAATCCTCCGGTAGTAATGATAATTTGAGAACGTTGATAGGATTCTTGCAATTGCGCAATCAGTTCTCTTTCATCATCACCGACAGCAGAGACGTGCTGTACATTAAGATTTATTTCCCTTAATTTTTTAATGATATAATTTGCATTAGTGTCAATTATATTACCACATAGAATTTCATTGCCAATACTGATAATTTCTACATTCATTACTTCCACTCCTTTTTTATTTTTTGGACCAAAATATGTGCCTGCCTTATTGGTTCAGGAATACGGTAACTAACTGTGCAAGACAGAGTTAACTCGATTGCCTTTTCTAGATTTATATGATTACCAGGAGAAACAAAGACTGGTTTTACATTATTTCGGGTTCTTACCACTGCACCGATAATGCTATCTTTATGAAACAAGATAGAATAGGATCCTTTGTGTTTACCTGGCTTGGTGTAATTACCTGTTAGATGTGACTTAGCACAGCCGATAGTTGGCCGATCTAATAATAAACCCATATGAGTAGCAATACCCATTCTCCTGGGGTGAGCGATACCCTGTCTGTCAAAGAAAATGACATCAGGATTCCATTTTATTTTCCGAAACAATTCTATTAAAACAGGTCCCTCTCTGAAGGTAAGAAGACCTGGTATGTAGGGGAAATTTACTGGTTTAACTTCAGAATCATAGTCAAGTAAGGTTAAGTCAGGATAAGTCAATATAGCAATACCACCAATAATATTTTGTTTGTTATAACTGGCGTCAACTCCGGCAATTATTCTTATCTGGGTAAAATTTGGCACTAACGAAATATATCGGGACAACCTCTTCTGATAAATTACTGCCCGTTCTGGTGGAATATGCCAGGGATGTAGTTTTGGGGAGTGCACTTTTTTCTCCTAAGAAATAAATATTATTAATGATGTTGTACTTTGATTACATTTTAGCATATATTACAATTATTCAAGGGGAATACCTTCCCTTGAGAACTCCTTAAATAGTATATAGTATATCGTGGTGCGTAGTGCGTTACATAGATATGGTATACCGTACTAAGTATATTGTATACTATCAATTTAGTCGTCAGATACTGTGTCAAAAGTCAACTCACAAACTCTCCTAAAAGACATATTATTTAATTTTTCTTAATATTATTTTTAACCTGGTACATACTCCGTCTTATTCTCATAGACGGCATGTGCTA
>JAQUNC010000041.1 GCA_028717805.1 Atribacterota bacterium | reverse complement strand
TTCTGCAAGAGGTGAGAAATGCTCTGGTTGGTAAACTCATTCAGTCGGATGAGATCAGGGGAAGCTATATATCCTTTGACTCAACCAATATTCCGGTCAAGGTAAAAGAGAACAACCTCAAGACTTCTATTAGAAGCCGGTTCAAGAAGAATAGGATAGCAAAATGCTTTATCTGAATTACCCATCATAGAAGAAATCAGACCGGTTAATTTAGTAGACAGTCGGATGATAATCCCTCACTATTGGTTACCTTAACTATTGCCATAACAGGAAATAAAGATAAGATTCGCTTTGCGAAATCTTTTCTTCCAAACATATATTTTTAAAGAGCAAATTTTCTGAAAGACTGTTTATCTATTTGTTATTTACAAATTCGCATTTTAATTCAGGATTATTTTTATAAGGGCATATGTTATTATCAATATTTTCTTCTTAGCTTGACTATTTCCCAGAAATATCCTTTGGGCAGAAACTGGGATAAAAATTTATTTGATTATTTTTATTGGTAAGATGGTTTAAAAAGTAAATATATTAAAAATATTAAAGTAAAAATAGGTAATTACTCAGGATTATCTTCTGTAGGTAATAAACATTTTATTTAAATAAACATATACGGACAACCGTACAACTATTATAATTTTCTTTTATAGTGTTGTCAATACTTTTTAAAATATTCCAATAAAAAAATAATAATTTTCTATCTGAACATTAATTTTTTACATAATAATGGAAAAGTATTTTGTTAGTTTATTATTTCAACATATTTTTATTGGATTGAAAAATGGTAAGTGGTGATATGGTGGTATACGTTTTCGGGATATAAAATTGGGGAGATAAAGCCAGGTTCATTTATTGCATTGGGGAAATATTCTGTTTCCAGGCATAAACCGCCATATTTCTGAAATAATACTCCTTCGGCACTCCTGATATCTTCCAGCATATTTCCAGAATAAAATTGAATTCCTGGTTTGGTAGTTAAGATTTTCATAGTTCGTCCGCTTTCTGGTTCATGAAGTATTGCAGCCAGCTTTAGTTGATGGTTTAATGATTTTAATACAAAACAATGATCATAACCACCCTTAAGTTCCATAAAATTTCTACCAATTAATTTTGTCTTTGTAAAATCCAGGGGTGTGTCATGGACACTCTTGATTTCTCCAGTTGGAATTAAATTATTATCAACCGGTAGGTATTCATCAGACTTTATGGTTAACTGGTGATTCATAACTGTACCAGAACCTGCACCAGCTAAATTCCAATAAGTGTGATTGGTTAGATTTATTATAGTGGGTTTATCAGTGCGGGCAAAATATTCTATTTTTAATTCATTATCTTCATTTAAGCTATAGTGGGCTTCTACTTCTAGATTTCCAGGGTATCCTTCTTCTCCATCCGGGCTGAGATAGGATAATCTTACTCCTGCTAAATTAACTTCCTCAATGCCTTCTGCCTGCCAGATTACTTTATCAAATCCTTTATTACCGCCATGAAGATGATTTAATCCCTTCTCATTACAGGCAAGATGGTATCTTACTCCGTCCAGCTGGAAAATTCCACCAGCAATACGATTGGCAAAACGACCAACAGTAGCACCAAAATAATAGTTATTGGTTAAATATTGTGGCAAATTATCAAATCCCAGGGTGATTTCTTTAATATTACCTTTCCTATCCGGCATCTTAAGTGAAATAAGATTACTCCCCAGAGTAATTATGTTAGCAGTAATGCCACTGGAGTTTTCAATAATAAACCTTCCTACTTTTTCTCCTTCCGGAGTTGTTCCAAATAAATCTGACTTTATATTTACCATCTATTTATAGACCTTGGAATACCTTTTATTCTATATTATATAACATAATTGTTAAATTATTTATTTGGTTAAATATTTTTTATTAAATCTTAAAAAAACTGATTTCAAATTTTAATGCCTGAATTAAGAATTTGTTAACAATTCTTCCAGCTCCAGTGGTTCTAAATATTTCCCATCTTTAAAAGCCCTCATATTGCCCCCAGAAATTTCGTCAATCAAAATTAATTGCATATTATCCTTTGCTCTGCCAAATTCAAGTTTAATATCATATAGCTCTATTCCCTTGCTGGCTAATTCCTCTTTTATTATCTTTCCAATCTTTCTGGAAAGTTCTTTTAATATTCTATATTCTTCTTTAGAAAGTATCCCCAGTATCTGCAGGGTATCTTCTGTAATTAAAGGGTCATTTCTGGCATCATCTTTCAAGGTAAACTCTACTAGTGCATCTAAAGGGCTGCCCTCTTTGATATATTCTCCATAACGACGGAAGAAACTGCCTACCGCTCTATACCGACAGATGACCTCCAGTCCTTTCCCAAATACTGCTGCTGATTTTACCACCATAGTATTTTGCTTAAGATTAGCCTCTATATAGTGAGTTGGTATATCTTTCTGTTTCAGTATTTCGAAGAAGAATCTGGTCAATCTTAAGGCAGCTTTTCCGGCACCCGCTATAGTTAAGCCAATGGTATTTGCACCCGGATCAAATACTCCATTTTCACCGGTTACATCATCTTTAAACTTTAATAGATAATTTCCATCTTCTAATATATATACATCTTTTGTTTTTCCTCGATAGATGAGCTTCATATAGTATTTCCTTCCTTGTTTTCCTTTTTAAACATATTTTATCGTAATATTTCCACCAAAGCAAACAGGGTAAGCAAAGCAAACAGGAAGCAAACAGGGGACGGTTCTTTGTTTTAGAAACAAAGAACCGTCCCCTGTTTAACTTTATCTATTCTAACTATAAGTTAAAAACGTCTTCTGTTATCATGGTAATCACGTCTGCTTCGATTATCACTAAATTCTCTTCTGGGTTTTTGTGGTCTGGCTTCATCAATCTTTAAAGGCCGACCAGCAAATTCGGTATTATTCAAAGCATCCATCGCTGATTGTGCTTCTTCCGATGAAGACATTTCTACAAATCCAAAGCCTTTGCCTTCAATGATGTTAACACTATTAACAGTACCCTGATTAGCAAAAAGTTCTTCCAGTTGCTCATTAGTTACAGAATAGCTTAGATTTCCTACGTAAAGTTTACTACCTTGCATGCCCTTACCTCCTTTTTTATTTATTTTATTTTTTCAGTAACATTAAATTTTGAGGCACCGCATCACAAGATAGTAACCAAATCTCTCTATTTAATATATTACTGTGGAACAATCCTTTTTTATCAGGCTGTTCCTTCAATGTTATAAACTATTCATCTATAACATTTGCACCTACTTATTAGGTGACATCTCATTATACATCAATAATCAATAATGTCAAATAAATTTTATAATTTTATTGCCAGCGGGCAACAACCTTGTATTGGGTTCCAATGATATCTGACTCCTCTTCATAAACATATTCTGCATTTTGATCTGAGGCATCAAGGTGAATGGGTACACCCATGAAAACAACTGGGTCCCATTCATGACAACTAAGGCATTGCGGCCATTCCTTTTCATCAGAACAAATATCAAAAGTGAGAGCTGCAGATTCATCAATAAAAACCTTAAAGGTATAGATATTATTACCTCAGATGGACCCTTCGACAACGCCTGTGAAGGCAGGGCATTTCTTGTTTTCAATCCATCCAGATCCACATGAATCATCTAATTTCACCCAGCAATCCTGGATTCCATTCGCATATCCTTTAAGAGAACGCACTTTCATTCCGAATTGTTCTTCCTCAAAAACCTCCAGGCAGGCTTTATAATGTATCTTACCGCCCCACTGCAGAACACCACCGTCGCTGAAACGATCTGGATCAGTCTGGTAGGTACAATCTATCTCACCACATTTTCCGACATTCACCTGAACGGTCTTGGAAATCGTACTCTGGTTGGATTTCCCCCGACAGCTATCATAAGTAGCTTTAATCTCAATTGTTCCTTTGTCCGTTGCATGAAGCATTGCTTTGGCAATCATGACCTGTGTTAAAATGATATTATCCTGATTCAAAAAATGACCTGAATCCCATATTTTTTCCAGTTTATCAGGAGTTAATTCGGGTAGCTCCAGCTCTCTGTGACCCGAAATGACCTCAAGAATGACCGGCTCACCAAGACACATTTGATAACCACAATCCAGGTACACTTTTACAGGTATACATTCTCCAACCAGCATGCCTTTTTTCTCTGGTTCAATCCTTAACACCGGTTCGGTACATCTTACAAATCCGTATACTTTAAAATCATAGGCTTCCAACCCCTCCAAGGCATTATGAGCATCTGGGATAGAAATTCAAACCTCTCCAGCTCAATTAGCTCACCTGTAGTCTCACCAATCGTTCCGGACAGCGTGCAATGCTGCCCACCATAGTCACTTGTTATACAATATCCATCCAAAAATCTGCCTGTTCCTTCCATGAACTCTGCATCCCACCAGGAAAGAGTACCCTTGTATCCCACAATCTTCTTGTATTGACCTTCATGAAATATTATGACTGGGATTGGTTGGTTTGTTTCATACCAATGAAGACAGTTTTGCAGAGTTGTCGATGGAGAATTATTATCAATGGTAGGTTTATCCAGAGGATCAGACCCATCTGCTTGACTAGCAAGGGTACTAAGATCATTGATCAACATTAAAAAAATAACATAAACATGAAAAAAGTAATCTTTTTAGGAGTCGGAAAAAATATCCTGACCATAGCCATTTTTTCTCCTTTCCTAATAAGGAAAATGAAACAACGATAGAATTATTTTTTAATTCTATGAAGCAAATAAATGTAGTGCTGGGTCAAAATAATAATCCTGTATTATTTTTACTATCTTTTCTGAAAGAAATAAAGGGGGATAAACCCCCTATATTCTATTTCAATTTCGTCCCATCGAAAAGATCATCCGTAAGACCGACATTAATTTTGATATCTGTGGTCTCTATGGTGAAAGAACCCATCCCTGACATCATGGATTGCATCATTTGCATGGTCTGCTCTGAATTCTTCCGGTCTTCTGCGCTCATTCCAGATGTATCAATCTCAGTATTAGTTTTCATAACTAACTGAAAAGGATGAAGCATGGAACCAACCTGCCGATAATCTTTGAAGTCAGTTGTGGTGGTGGTGTTCATGACCATCTTTTCAGAACTAGCATTCATAATCATTACCATGCGTAAAGGCATCCAGGTCTTGCTGCTGATCCATAACTTTCCAGATACTTTCTGTAGTCCATCTTGTTGCACCGATGACGCTTGTACCTGCTGACTTCCCATGACCTGTAAAGCATTATCAATCTGCAATACATAGGCTTTTTCGCCTTCGATTATTTCTTCTCCTAGGTATTTTGTCTTGACTAAATCAATATTCTTCCAGAATTGTGCTGGATTACCCTCTGCTAATTTACTTTCAACTTTTCCGGTCATATAATTTGGAGCTCAACTGTACTTTCCATCATAAACGGAAACCATGGACATTCCCATGGCTTCTGATTCGGTACGCATTTTATAAATTTCTTCACCTTCTACCCTGGCTCTTTTATAATATATTTTTGCTTCTCCAGTCATGGCAGCTATCCCTCCAGTAGGCTTCTGAACAACTATGTAATCATTAATATCTGCCATTTGCTTCTCATATGCCTTTTGCATATTACTGACGATTTCCTGTACACTGATAGCCGCCAGACCAGTAGAACAGAAAAATAGGATAAAACCAACCACTAAAATGTCAATAAATATCTTTTGATTTCTTCTTATCATTTGATTCCTCCCGATTCTTAAATATGAATTTCTTTTCTACCTGCCTAATACGTCTCAATCTTTTTCCTTAAAAATAGTATTTGAACAATATGATAATAAACATCATGTATTCAGCAATCAATTGGTGCCGATAATCACATCTTCCCAGATACACCTTTGCCGGTGTTTGAGATAAAACCTAAGAAGTGTGCTGGTGAAGTAGTTTCTATAATTGTACAACTCCCTGAATAATTTGACAATATGATGTTTTTACCTCTCTTAACAAAAAAATAATCATTCAAAAGATCAGGTTAATCCGGGGAGACATCATGTTAGAGTAAAACTTATGATCGTCCCAGGGATACCCCTGACTGAAAAGCTTTCTCAAGTATTTTTTTCTGTTTTCTGGCGCCTTTTCCAAAATCCGATTTCAGAACAACCAGATTGTCTACCAGCTCAACATTTGCAAAATATTTACTCCAAATTTTCATAGAAACAAGAGCGTGTTCAGGATTTGTAGATATATTGGCTACCCAGATAAAGATTCCTTTTTTACTTTTTTTTAATCTGGATTTAAATTGAAGTTTTCCATCTGGCAGGGTAATCATCTCTGCCAGGCAATTAGAACGGTCTATGAGCAATTTCAACTGTGCACTTATAGAACCAAAATAGGCTGGAGCACCAATAATTAAGGCATCAGCACTTACCAGAACCTGGTATATTTTGTCCATTCCATCATGGTAAAAGCAATATTCAGGGGCAGGAAATTTAACACAAGCTTGACAGGGCATAATCTCTAAATCATTGAGGTATATTTTTTCTGTTTCTGCACCGGCTGATATAGCTCCTTCCAAGGCCTTTGTCACCAGAGTATCAGTATTCATTCCCTTTCGTGGGCTTCCCACAATTCCCACTACTTTTAAAGTCATATTTTACTCACCCCTTTTGATTTACTTTCGTTACCCAGGATATTTCAAATTATTTTTCGCTTACTCGCCATCTTCCCTCACTTCTTTCTCTGATATTATAATCACTTGCCTACTGTCCCTATCTATGTTATTTTATCAATTCTGGCAGCACAAACCTTTAATTCAGGAATCTTTGCCACCGGATCTAAGGCAGCATTAGTCAGGATATTAGCGGCAGCTTCTTCAAAATGAAAGGGAATAAAGATTAATCCAATGCTGACTTTATGGGTAACCCGGGCTTTAATTTTAATTTCCCCTCTTCTGGTTACTACTTTTATCATTTCATTATCATTAATT
Organism: Atribacterota bacterium; assembly: GCA_028717805.1. Classification (NCBI taxonomy): domain Bacteria; kingdom Pseudomonadati; phylum Atribacterota; species Atribacterota bacterium. Next base: position 11,801 of record JAQUNC010000041.1, on the reverse strand, counting down.
TGTAATTTTTTGGCATCTTCCTGGGAAATTTCTACATATCCTTCCGGTACTCGTTCATTTAAAGTCTTTGACCTTCTACTCATAGTTCCAGTATGAAAATGCCACAAGGTTCTTCCGGTAGAAAGGACAAAAGGATACTCTTTATCAGGAAGTTCAGCAGGTTCTCTAAAGGGTACGGGATGAAAATACCCTTTTCCTCTACTAAACTTTCCATCTTTATGCAGATAAACAGTTCCCGAATGAGAAATATCAGGACAAGGCCATTGCAGGCCTACCTCATTTTGCTGCAAGCGTTCCCAGGTAATTCCTCTATAGATAGGGGTGGTACGATTAATTTCAGATAATATTTCCCCGGCATGTTGATAGTTTAATCCTGAGTAACCCATTTCCTGTGCCAGCAGTGAAATTATTTGCCAGTCTGGTTTACTATTACCAACTGGTTCTATGGCTTTGCGCACCATCTGTACCCTTCTTTCTGTACTGGTAAAAGTACCTTCTTTTTCGGCAAAAGAGGCTGCAGGTAAAACCACTCTAGCTAATTTAGCTGTGGGAGTCATAAAAATATCCTGTACGATTAAAAATGTTTTTTGCAACGCTGCTCGAACATGGTTACTGTCCGGGTCGCTCATCAAAGGATTTTCTCCCATTACATAAAGCATTTTTAATTCTCCCTTATAAGCAGCATTAATCATTTCCACTACAGTCAGTCCTACCTGATCATCCATTTCCTGATCATCTATTCCCCATTCCAACGCAAACTTTTTACGAATTACTTTATCGGTTACCGACTGGTAGCCGGTAAAAACATTAGGCAAAGCACCCATATCACAGGCACCCTGGACATTATTCTGACCACGTAGAGGATTTACTCCAGTAGCCCATTTACCAACATTGCCACAGAGCATTTGTAAATTTGCCGTACTCTTTACATTATCAACTCCACTGGTATGCTGAGTAATACCCATAGAATAAATCAAATAGGTGGTTTCAGCATTACCTATCATGCGAGCGGCCTTTATTATTTTATCTTTAGGTACACCAGTAATATTTGCAGCTTTCTCGGGAGTCATTTTCATTATTTCTTCCTGGAAGGCATCAAAATTTTCACAATTTTGTGTTATGAACTTCTCGTCATAAAGCTTTTCCTGGATAATCACATTCATTATTCCATTCAATAAAGCTACATCCGTGCCGGGATGATGATTCAAGGCAATTCCCTCGTTATCTTCAGCCAATTCAGATAATGGTATGGTACGTGGATCGGCAACGATTAATTTTGCTCCTTTTTTTAATGCCTCCAATATTCTGGCTCCAATTAAGGGATGTTGCTCATTGGTGTTTGAACCAATAATAAAAACAACCTGGGCATCAATAATCTCATCAATAGAGTTGGTCATAGCACCTGAACCAAAAGCTGCTCCCAAACCAACTACTGTTGATGAATGACATAACCGGGCACAATGGTCAATATTATTATTTTTCAGAACCGCTCGGGCAAATTTTTGCATAACATAATTTTCTTCATTAGTACACTTTGCTGAACTAAGACATCCTATTGCTCTTCTATTGGCAGAATTTTCACTCATAATTTTTTTAAAATGGGTGGTTATATGACTTATTGCTTCTTTCCAGCTTACTTTTTGCCAATCCCCATGCTCATTTTTTATTAGAGGATCAGTTAAGCGATCTGGATGATTAATGAATTCATGAACATTCCAACCCTTAATGCATAATTTGCCTTTTCCTGGATTAAATTCTGGAGGCATAACCGGTTTTGTATCTACTACTTTTCCCTCTTTGGTCTTTAACCATAATTGACAACCAGTTCCGCAATACACACAAGTAGTTTTAACTTTTTCCATACTTTCCTCCTATATCTTTTCCTCAACTGGTATTCTTACCCGATGGAGATTGTAGCCAATTTCTTCAAAAGAACGACCCATTGCCAGTGCTAAAAGTTCAATGGCATACAATACTGGAATAGGTTTTTCTTTCAATCGGGGATTGTCTCGAGAAAGCATAAATTGACCAAAATCGAATTGATTGAAACAGGCCGGACAGGCCGTACTGATAATCTGGGCTCCGGAAAGCTGTACATCAATCAATTTATTTTGAATACATTGATTGGAGGCTTCTTTATCTCCAGCCAAACTCAGAGATATACCACAGCAATCTGACTTGGTTAGATAATCAACCGGGGTTGCACCCAAGGCAGCAATAAATTTATCGTAAAATTCCGGATCCACTGGATTATCAAATTTTAATATTTCATTGGGCATTAGTAGATGACATCCTGGATGACCGGCAACTTTAAGACCAGTCAAAGGAATCCTAATCATTTTTTTTAGATTATCTAATCCAATGTCTTCTTTTAAGACCTGTAAAAAATGTTTTATCTTGACAGTGCCCTGAAACTCTCTTCCGATTTCTTTTAATGCTTCATTTACCTTTCTTCTTAGTTCAGAATTGTTTTTCATTTTATAATTTACGATGGCTAAAGTATTTTCACATCCATTGCATAAAGTCATAATATCTAACTTCTTTTCTTCAGCAATGGCAATATTTCTGGCAGCGGAAGCCATCCAGAAATATTGACTGGTCCCCTGTAGTCTTATAGGATCAGGACAACAGGTGAATTCATCTGATTCTATTAAATTAATCCCTATTTCTGGTAAAATATCCAAGGCTAATTTTTCCACATTTGGTAAACTGGCTGGTATGGTACATCCTTTAAAAAACAGATAGCTTATCATTATTTTTGATCCTCTTTCTTTTTTAAACCAGTTTTTTCAGCTAATATATTAATTTCCTGCACTGATTTTTTGTTTTTCTCCATATCTTTCAATCCTGCTCTCTTGCGAGCTAAATTAGTAAATTTAATGCCATAAACAGTCCCTTCCTGCAGAAGCTGGTCTACCAATCGATATACCATTTCCGGGGCATAACCTTCTTGGTAAGATTTTTCCTTTAAATTGGTAAAGGCTTCGGTAGGATTAGTATCCTGTGGACAGGTGATAACACATTTTTCGCAGGCACAACACATCCAGACATCATTCAAAGCCTCCGGCTTTTCTGCTTCAAAAAGCTGAGTTATAAAGGAATTTTCCAGGTTATACTTTTTTACATTTTGAGTAATAGGACAAAACTTGGAACAGGTAGAACACTTGAAGCAAACCTCAATTGCTTTATTTTTTTCCAAAATTTCATTTTTTTCATATTTTAAGCGTAGTACTTTCATGTTTCTCTCCCGTTAAATGGAATTATTTTTAATTTTAAATGAATATATTAACTAATTTAGTCTCAATTAACTATTTATATTATATGTTATATTATATGCTGTTTTATTCTAAATCAAGGGTAGGCACTAGAATCCAATCACTAATTAATTTTAACACATCTGGTGATATTGTCTCCTCAATCCTGGCATATTCATCAGGTGATCCGGTATCAGCAGTCTGAAATAGATGATTAAGTCCAGCTAATTCTCTAATCACAAAATCACTGTTACCTCCAGCTATCAAAGCCTCTTCTATTGCGCTAAGGTTTTCAGCTGGTGGCACCTGTAAATCGTTTCCTCCATTTATGGCCAGTACAGGGCATTTAACCTTACTCAAAGCCGGTTTAGGATCATAAATTAGGAAATATTTGAACCAGGGAGATAATAAACTTTGCAATTGGGCATTAAAATATACTTCGGCATCACCAATTCTATCCTTTTCTTCTTCATTTAATTCGTTAAAGTAATCTGTAAATATCTGATAAAGTTCTTTTACTAATATCTCCTCATCTTCTCCTTCCTTGATCAGAGAATAGATTGTTTCATTATAGCGCTGATTCCGAATTATTTCTTCTTCGCTTGCACCCATTACTCTGGAGATTAAAGCGCTTTGTAAATATAAAATCTCCTCACCGATTAATCCCGTCCCTGCCATTAAGACTATAAAGGCAACATCCGATGATTGTACAGCAACCATGGGAGCAATTAAACCACCTTCGCTATGACCAAGGAGCCCGATTTGTTGCGAATTAACTTCTTTTCTGGTTTTAAGATAGACAATACCAGCCAGTACATCTGAGGCGAAATCTTCACTGGTAGCCTGAGTAAAGTCTCCGGTAGATTCTCCCACTCCCCTATCATCAAATCTGAGAACAGCAATACCCTGACGGGTTAAATAATCAGCCAGCACTAAAAAGGGACGATGACCGGCAATGGTTTCATTTCTATCCTGAGGTCCAGATCCGCTGATTAATATGACTGCTGGAAATGGTCCTTCTCCCTCTGGCAAGGTTAAGGTTCCAGCCAGAGTTATTTTTGCTTCCTGGTTATCATATTTAACTTCTTCTTCAATATAGGGATAGGGTTTTTCCGGTTCCTGTGATCTTCTTATTTCTATAGGCTTTTCTATCCGTTGAAGCAAAAGGGGGAAGGATGCTCCAGATTGTTGCCAGGCACCTTCAACTATTGAAAAATCATCACTTACTTTCCCTTCGAAAAATCCGCCTATAGATTTTACTTCCAGGCGTACAAAGTGGTCTTTAAAATTAACTTCATCAACTGGTATCCCGGTTATCCCTTGATCGGGGCTATCCATGGTAGCAATTAATTCCTCTTCAGTAATTTTAGTTATCCTGTAAACAATCCTGAGCTCAGCTCCCGGAACTTGAAGTTTGCCTTCCCAAATACCTTCTATTCCAGTTATTTCCTGTGGAGCATTACTCGGTTGTTGAGCTGAAACTATGAGAATAAATCCGCTTAAAGAAAAAAAGATAAATAAAGCTAACATACTACATAGGATTTTATTCATTTTTTGTCTAATCTCCTATTTTGATCTTAAATTTTTTCCTGTAGTAACTCAATGTGATTATCCATTTTTACCTTCATCGGGATTATTAGCATTCCCGATTAATCTTGGTTAAAGTAAGATTCTAGATAAACCTTGCTGATCTCACTGGTAATAGTTAACCACACTAACTGTTTTCGGTCAAGAAAATTTGATAGGCTTTTTCTTCTAAATTAGCTATCTTCCTTATTGTTTCACCGTATCTTGTTCTCTCCTGCTTGATAATATAATTATACCGCTTAATAATCAATTCCCCTGAATTTTTAAATAATCAAGCAGCCGGTGTCCATTTTCTATTATTATATTTCTTACCTAATTTTTCTAATATATTTGCCTATTAAAAACGTAGTTCAATACATTCCTTTAAGTCTTCAGGAATAAGGGGGCAGAGACATACCAGCATAAGCAATCATGGCTGAAAGTATTCTTTGCTACTGTATTTATATATTTCTTGAGACAATTTGCGCATTGCGGTATACCGAATATATGAGTAGGTGGATTTATTATTCTCTCTGCCTTTTGTCTAAATACTTTTTCTACCAATTCCAGTTCATCCAGCAAGTTTAGCCCTATGTTTCATTTAGAATTATAGAATCTAGAATCTGGAAATTTCTTTTACTATAAGTACTATAGGAAGATTTTTATTTTTCCGGGAAATGTTCTTTTTAATGAAGGATAAGATTTCCATTAAAATCAGCATTTTCCTTAATAATCAGCTTTCACTTTTTATTTAAATTATTTGTAGAAACATTTAGATACTGGGTACTTTCTCTTACCAAAGGTGAGAAGATATTTTTCCCTTTATAATTGCGTACCCTTACGAAGAATATCCAGATATACGGCAAAAATAACTATAAAACCAGTAACAACTATTTGCCACTCTTGTGGAACTGACATGATACGCAAGCCATTGGTAAGGGTGCTAATGATAAATGCGCCTATTATAGTCCCCATTATGGTGCCCTCTCCACCCCTTAATGAAGTTCCACCGATAACTGCTGCGGCAATGGCATCTAACTCATAACCCAGTCCCAGGGAGGGTTGGGCAGAATTAAGCCGAGAGGCTATTACCACCCCAGCAATCCCAATAAACAAACCTGCAGTTGTATAAATAAGGGTCTTCCAGAAAATTACATTAACACCAGATAATCGCACTGCCTTTTCATTGCTTCCAATTGCATAACAGTATCTTCCCAGAATTGTCTTGGAAAGAATAAGACTGGCCACAATTGCAGAACCAAATAAGATTAAAACAGCATTAGGAACATCAAATCCTGGAATCACTGAACCCAGAATGGAACCCATAGCAATACCACTAACCGACTTTTCCAGGGCAAAATAAATTGGACTAAGCTTTGAAATAACCAGAGAAAATCCTCTGGCCATATTTAACATACCCAATGTAGCTACAAATGGTGGTATGTTAAATTTAGATACTAATATAACATTAGTAGAACCAGCTATACATCCGGTCAATATCCCTGCTATAACCCCTAAAGGAACAGGTAAATCCCAATAAGTAATAAATACACCACTCATTACAGCAGAAAGTGTCATTACCGTTCCAACTGATAAGTCAATTCCACCAGAAATAATAATAAAGGTAACACCGATAGCAAGAAGACCATTAACGGCAGTAGCAATGAGTATTCCAATTATATTACGAAATGTACAGAAATAAGGAGATGCAAAAGAGAAACCAATAAAAATGATAATTAAAGCACCAAAAGCCATTAATCTTTGTATGGCTTCTGAACGGGTATTTCTATCTTTAATTATAGCATCATCTTTCATATTACCAACTTATCCTCATGGTTTTAATTATTTAAAATAACCTTCTCACTATTACGAAGAGTAGCTAATTTCATGATATTCTCCTGTGTTGCTTCCTCATAATTTAACTCACCAGTAATTCGACCTTCACACATTACTACTACACGATGACTCATACGAAGAATTTCCGGTAGTTCAGAAGAAATCATAATAATTGATTTACCTTGCTGAGCTAGTTCATTTAACAACTTATATATCTCGCTTTTTGCTCCTACATCAATCCCCCGTGTAGGTTCATCAAAGATAAGAATATTGGTATCCTTAGCGAGCCACTTGCCTACTACCAATTTTTGTTGGTTTCCGCCAGAAAGATTCTGGACCTTCTGATTTAAGCTGGGAGTTTTTATAGAAAGCTTATCAACCATACGTTTAACGATAGAACGCAATTCAATATTTTTAATCCATCCCAAAAAGCCGGTCAATTTATCTATGATAACCATAGCAATATTAGTTTCTACATCTAATCCCAGGCATAATCCAAATTGTTTTCGATCTTCAGATAAATAGCCAATATCATTTTTTACTGCATCACTTGGACTTTTAATATTAACCTTCTTGCCTTTTACTAAAATTTCCCCGGTATCAAAAGGATCTGCACCAAATATGGCACGGGCTACTTCTGTCCGACCAGCACCTACTAACCCTGCAAAACCTAATATTTCTCCTCGTTTTAAATTGAAGCTAACATTTTTAATCACATCATCTCGACTCAGGTTCTTTACTTCTAAAACTGTTTCCTTACTGGGAACTTTGGGCAATTCGGGAGATGATTCATAAATGACACGGCCAACCATTAATTTTATTATCTGGTCAATGGTAGTATCTTTTGTTTGAACAGTATCTATATATAAGCCGTCACGCATGACTGTAATACGGTCAGTTAACTCTTGGAGTTCCTCTAATCTATGAGAAATGTATATTACTCCAACACCTCTATCCTTGAGCTGACGAATAATACGGAATAGTTCCATTATCTCCACCTGAGCTAATGTAGCAGTAGGTTCATCAAGAATAAGTACTTCAGAATTGAAGGAAAGAGCTTTGGCGATTTCAACCATCTGTTGGTTAGCAACACTCATATTGGCAACTTTTAATCGGGGTTCCAGTTTTAAATGCATCATATCAAAAATTCTTTGGGTTTGCTCGTTCAATGAATTTTCATCCAGAACAATTCTCCATCTTCGAACTGGTTCTCGCCCTATGAATATATTTTGAGCTGCAGTTAAATGAGGCATGAGATCAAGTTCCTGATGTACCATGCTAATCCCGTGAAGCTGTGCTGCTTTAGGATTTGGAATATCTACTTCCTTCCCTTTGTAAACAATGCGTCCGGTATCCTTTGTATAAACTCCAGCCAATATCTTTACTAAGGTAGATTTTCCAGCTCCATTCTCTCCAACCAGAGCATGGACTTCACCTGCTTTTAGTTCAAAACGGCATTTTTTAAGCGCATTTACACCAGGAAATGATTTATCAATTTCTTCCATCAAAAGCAACAATTCACCCATGTTTATTCCCATCTTTTAAATCTTGTTTCGCAGATAGTAAATAAACTCAAATATAGTGCATAACTTGAAGATACTAAGAAAAGAATCCTAAATTTACTTCTTATTCAACACTTTTTCTATATTTTTTTATGCTACTCCTTATCTATTATTATTTAACTAATCTATCCTGGTTAGATTGGCTAATTCCTAAGACTTCAGGTCAAAAACTATTAGCTAATATTTATGGTAAAACCATTTATATGCCCACTACTAACTTCTAAGAATGTAGTTTCTCATAGTTAATAAGCAATTTTTATTATGATAAATAACTACATAATGAGAGGCTGTACATATCTTTCTGGACAGCCTCTCATTTTTTATTTCATTATACTATCAAGAAAATAAATCTCTATTGATAGAGAAGTGCAGTAATATCAGGATCATCAATATTGGTGCTATCATACCAGTGGAATCCGGTATTAATGAATTTAGATAATGGTTCACCTTTAATGGCTTTTATTGCAGCTTCCACGCTTTTGTAACCAATGCCAATGGGATCTTGTGTAATAGCGCCAGCTTGAAGACCAGATTTAATAGCTTCGATTTGCTGTTGGCCAGAGTCATAGCCAATTACTACAAGTTTCCCCTTCATTCCTAATTCCTGAACAGCATTTAAAACACCAATGATGGAACCCTCATTAGCACCAAAGAAGCCTTTGAGATCAGGATTACCTTGAATTATGGCTTTAGCTAAATCTGTTGATCTCAGATGATCTCCACCGCCATATTGAGTGGCAACTATGGTAACATCCGGATATTTTTCATTAATCCTATCAGTAAATCCTTTAACCCTATCAATACCGGTACGGCTAGTTTGGGTCATGAGCTATAATTGCTACTTTACCCGAACCACCAATCAACTCTGCCATTTTATCAGCTGCCAATGCAGCAGCAGCAATATTATCGGTAGCAGCGGTAGTTACGGGAATAGCACTATCAACTCCTGAGTCAAAACCAATTATTGGTATTCCTTTTTCTTTCGCCTGCTCCAGCAGAGGAATGGCTGCTTTTGAGTCAACAGCTGCAAAACATATTGCATCAGGATTTTTATCAATAGCTACTTGAAGCATATCCATTTGTTTATCAACCATTGCTTCACTTTCTGGTCCCTCAAATGTAATTGTCACATTAAAATCTTTAGCTGCCTGTTCAGCTCCTGCTTTAACTGCCAGCCAAAATTGGTGTTGGAAGCCTTTGGAAACAAGAGGAATGTAGAGCTTTTTTTCTTGCGCCACAGAATAAGTAATTAAAAAAGAGACAACAACAGCAATCAACAATAGTGTAATAATGAGTTTTTGCTTTTTCATAATAATAACCTCCTAAAATTATTATTTTTAATATTATCTTATCTATTATTTATTTTTCTGTCAACCTTGTCTATTTAATCTTACCCTAAAGGTTTAAATATATTAGCTGACTATTTTTTATTGAAGACCAAAGCAGGATGTTGTATTACTAGGTTACATCGTCTTGAATTAAATCATACTTCTGGTATTCCCTATTATCAGTAATTTCTTTCAGGGATTGAACAACCTCACACACTTCCTCAAAGTTATTATACAGAGCTACCGGTGCCAAGCGAATTATATTGGGATGACGAAAGTCTGGAATAATAACTTTCTCTTTTAAAGCTTTAATATTTCTTGCTGCTTCAGGATGTTCCACAGCAATATGTCTGCTACATCACTTTTTCTCCAGAGGACTACCTATTTGATAAAAAAAGGGTGGTTCAGTTAAACTATTTTCTTTAATCAAATAAATCAAGTAACTGGTAAGCTGATAGAGGAATTAATTTAGTAATTCTGGTCAAATTATCACAAACAGCTTTTACCGTATTATCTAAGGGGAAGTCATATTGAATAGATACTGATTGATCTGTTTTAACACAATTAATAACCTTGTTGGGGATTATCATGTTGAATTTTACATAATTATACAGTTCTCTTATTGTATTAAAAATTGTGCATGAACAGTTACTTTAATCTCTTTTCTGCGAGAGGCAGTGTTATACATGCCATAGCTTTCTACCTCAGTAGAATAAGGTTCTACAATCTGAAACACACCTGCCTGAGACCAGATCATCTTGCCAGCTTTATGGCCACTTTCCTTTAAAATCATTTCTGCTCTTTCCCGAGCATTCCTAGTAGCCAGCTCCAGCAAATCCTTTCTCAAAGTATCTATCTCGGAGTAGAAATATTCCAGTGATGAAACTTGAAAAAAAATATCCTGGTTTAAAAGCTCATCTGGATTTAAGGCTAATTCTTCAATAACCTCTACTTCTCGAGAGATAGTAAAAAGCGACTGATTTAAGACATAACCTACCACTTCTCCATCTCGGTTCCATCTTTTCTGAGTAGAAATAGGATTGACATTGATATCATCCGACAAAATTCCCTTGTTTTTTAAAATATTAACCAATCGGTCTCTTTTTTCCTGAATATTGCGGTAGCCATCTCGTATATTGGATAGATCAGTATTTTCTTCCAGTATAATATTCCACTTCACAATATCTGACTCAAATCCCTGGGTAGCAGCTCCTAATACCTGAACGAAATCACGGCTGCTTCTGGTTTGATAAAAAAAGACCCCAAAAATTAGAGCAGCTAAAACAATCGATATCCCCAGTATCAGAAAAGCGATCGAAAAATTATAGGATTTAAAATATTTCTCTTCCTCCATTTGCTCTCTCCTTTTATTGCTTCTATCTGGTATACTTTTTAAATGTCTCTTCGTACTTTTTTACTTTAGGTTTGACCACCAGCTGACAGTATCTATTTTCTGGATGATTCTCATAATAGCCTCTATGATACTCTTCTGCCGGATAAAATTTTCGAAAGGGTACAATCTCCGTTACGATAGAATTTTGCCAGATATGGGTATCCTGTAAATATTTTTTTGATATCAGAGCAACTTTTTTCTGTTCTTCATTATGATATAATATTACTGAACGGTATTGTGAGCCAATATCATTACCCTGGCGATTTAAGGTAGTCGGATTATGAATCTGCCAGAAAATTTCTAATATCTCATTATAAGAAATAATTTCAGGATTAAAAAATATCTGTATTGCCTCAGCATGACCAGTGGTATCGGAACAAACCTGCTCATAACTTGGATTATCTAGACCTCCTCCACTATAGCCCGGAATAACTTCTATAATGCCCTTTACTCTTTTATAAATTGCTTCCAGACACCAAAAACAACCACCAGCTAAGGTGGCAACTTCCTTTTTTCCCTGCATTTTAGGTACTTTCCTATTTTATTATTGTTAATTATTAACTATCATAACACAATAGATGTTCAAGTGGAATCTTTCCCCTTGAACATCCCTTTATTAGTATATAGTATACCGTGGTGCATAGTGCGTTACATAGATACAGTATACCATACTAAGTATATTGTATATCGTTAATTTAGTCGTTAGTTAGTCGGTAGTTAGTATTTATTATCTGGTGTAATGCTCCCTATTAAGAGGACACATTTTAAGTTAGTACTTGCTCTTTATTTTTACCATATTCTTGATAATATTGACAAGGAGTTCGATAACCTAGACTCTGATGCGGGAAGTCCTGGTTATAGT
>JAQUNC010000040.1 GCA_028717805.1 Atribacterota bacterium | reverse complement strand
CCGAACCAAGAATCCTGTCTGCGCTATGTATGTATGAGACTTATGGAGATTGATGAGGAATGGCAGACTGGCAGAAGGTATATGAAGATAAACAAAGAGGATCAATTACTACAAGAAGATGATCCTCATAAATTTATAAATTTACTGGAGTATTTAAAAGCTTATCTAGGCAAATACAAAAGTATAGGTTTACCTAAAATTACTCACAAAGTATCCTTTTTCCGTATCGGTGTCATAACTGGAAAGAATAGTTAAAAGAATTCCAGTAATTGAACAAGAAATAATATCAGCCCGGAAAGCTTATATATTTTTAACTTCTTCGGTGTTATACTTGGGATGATTAAGAATGATTAACCGAAAAGCGCAATTTTAAAGGACAATTTCTATGAACCAGTCTACCAAGAGTTTTATTATAATTTTGCTGGCTACTATAGCTGCTGACTTCTGTCTGGTCAGGTGAGAAGAACTAATGATAAAGGTAAAGTGGAATCAGGAATCAAGTATATTTTTGATGAGTATTTTAAACTATAATAAATTATTTTAAATCAAGATGTAGGTTTACGTGAAACTAGAGGAAATTTTGCATTAGAAAAGTATACCCATAGGATTTGACACTATTAGGAGCATTGTATATAATTTGAAGTGATAATAGATAAAAATAGAATATATTTCTATAATACAGAATATATTTCTTTTCTTCTATGAATAGTGTATACTTTCTTTGGAATTAATTGTCTCCTATTTAGTGAGATTAACAGCTATTGTCTCTATAGAACATACTCATGGCTTTCGTAAATAAATTTATTATCTATTTGTTGTTAAGTTAAACCTGGACAAGATAGGTATTTACTAATTCCAATAGAGTATTTTTTCTACCCTATTAATAATACTATTGAAAAAACATAAAATAAGGAGAAAAAAGTGCAAGCATCCCTTAATTATTTAAATAAAAATTGGTTACTGGATACTAAAGAGGCGCAACAGCTTTATTTTGAAGGAGCCATTCCCTTGCGGAAAAAGGTGGGAATTGTTGATGTTCATACTCATCATAATTTAAGGCAGATAGTGGAAAATAAGCCTTTCCCTAATATCTGGAGGGCAGAAGTTCTGGAGGATAAAGAAGAATACAAAAACAATGACCATTACATTATTCAACTCGCTGCCAAATTTAATGGTTTTTCTCAGTCCTTTGCCCGAGACAGTAATATTTCCGACTTTGATAAATGGATGGCATTGGCGAAGGTATTTCCACAAATGGAGGGGAATCATGTTCACCAGTGGATGCACCTTGATTTAAAAAGAATGTTTGGTATTGAAAATTTATTAAACGCTGAGACCGGTGAGCAGATTTGGAACCTAACCGGTGAGCAATTACCAGAAGAATCATTTCTACCTTTAAATATCTTAAAAAGAGTAAATGCTCGGCTAATTTGTACTACAGATGATCCCTGTGATGATTTGCTATACCATAAACAAGCAGCAGAGATACCATGGATTAAATTTATTCCCACCTTTCGACCCGATGCCTATTGTAATATATTCGAGAGCAATTGGGGAACCCATGTTGAGAGACTCTGTCAGCTTACTGGACAAGATGTTACCCTAAAAGGGCTTATTGCAGGATTAAGGCAGAGGCATACCTATTTTGCTAAGATGGGTGCCCGAGCCAGCGATCATGGTTTATTGGAACCCTATGGATTAGAAGTAGAGGAGAAAAAAGCTGAACAGATCTTTCAGGAAGCATACGAAAAAAGAAAAAACTATAACATTAACACTCAAGAAACAAGAGAATTTATTTCTTATCTAATGCATCAATTTTGTGCCATGAATCAAGATGCGGGAATGGTAACCCAAATTCATTATGGAGCGGTAAGGAATACCAATAAGTATTTATTTAACAACTGGGGCTCGGACGTAGGAGGAGATGTGGCTGCTGAATATACCAATGTTGTAGAAAATTTAAATCCACTTTTGTCAAAATTTTTTAGTGGGAAAACTGAAAGTGAAGAACACCTGGTCTTATACTCCATGAATCAGATATTTTTCCATACCAACCTAATGCTAGAAAGGGCTTTTCCTAATGTTCATACCGGTTTTCCCTGGTGGCAAAATGACAACATTTATAACATGGAACATTATCTGTTACATCTTATCTCTGCCTCACTCTGGTCTTCCAGTGCTGGTCCAGTTTGCGATGGAAGAAAAGTATTGTCGGAAGGCAGTCGCTTTGAAGTATTTGACCGTATTATTTGCCGGGTACTGGGAAAATTGTGGTCTACCGGCGCAGTCTCTAAAGAGGGTGCTTTTAGAGCCAGCAAAGGACTGATGGTAGAAAATCAATTGAAAATATTTAGTCTGCAAAATTTGTTATAATGAATAGCAGAATCTCGTAAAATATAATTATCCATAATGAAAGTAAGGAGAATGATAATATTGGAAAAAAGAATTGTAAATCTATTTTTAAAAATCTTTGATAAACAATATGATGTTTATCCTTCTTCTGTAAAGGAAAAGGATAAATGTTATTTCTTCATGGTTAAGGATAAACAAAGAAAATACCTGGCAGTAGCAGGCTGGCCTAACAAGTTACAGGATTTAAGATTTAATACTCATGAAGAAAAAAAGATGAGTAACCGCGAGCAGGATTTATTATTTAAAGTTTGCCCCTTAACACATGACAATTTAAATATATTACAGCTTATTTTGGATTATCTCAAACCAACTTGCAGTAACAAGTCCTCTTTGCCCTCCTTTGGTACCGGAGACAGACTGGGGATTGCAACTCCGGCTCATATTCAGGCTTTTCAGGAGCAAGATATCTTCCCGGTCCTAGCTCAATTATCTACCAGAGAAATTACTAGAACAGAAAGTAGTTTACAGAGGGTAATGGATAATGCAATCTGGGGATGTTTTGAGATGGGTTATGAGGGGCCTTTCGGTGCCGATGCAGATCATATTAAGGATTTTGATAATCTCCAGAAAGCAATTAATTGTGGATTTACACTATATACCTTAGATCCCTCAGATTATATTAATAATGATATAGATAAATATAGCAAAGAAGAGATAAGACGGAAGTATCAGACTTTACCAGATAAGGGAGAAATGGAAAAGAGATATCTTGATCGAGAATTTCAAATAGGAAGAAATAAAATATATTTTGATCAGGACAATCTAGCCGAAATTGTATTAACTTATGGAGAAGCAATCAAGTACATAGTAGAATGCTATCGATTTTTAACAGAAAAAAACAAAAATGAGTTTGAACTAGAAGTTTCTATTGATGAAACTCCTGGTTCTACCTCTCCTTTAGCCCATCTCTGGATTGTTTCTGAATTACAACACCGGCATGTTAATTTCCAGAATTTAGCTCCTCATTATATTGGAGATTGGGAAAAGGGTATTGAATATATAGGAGATGTTAAAACCTTTCAAGAAGAATTCAAATTACATTGCCAGATTGCCTCTCATATGGGAGGATATAAATTATCATTACATTCTGGAAGTGATAAATTTTCAGTATACCCTATTTTTGCTCGTGAAACCAATAATTTCTTCCATATTAAAACTGCCGGGACCAGCTGGTTGGAGGCAGCCAAAGTTGTTGCTCTTTGCCAGCCAGACCTATATAGGGAAATTCATAACTTTGCTTTATCATGTTTTGACAGAGATCGTTTTTCTTACCATCTCTCCACAAATTTAGAGGAAATACCTGATATTGGCAGATTGAAAGACGAGGAACTAGTAACCTTATTTTCTAATAACAATGCCCGGCAATTGATTCATATTACCTACGGCTCTATTTTGAGGGAAAAGGATAAAGAAGGACTATATAGATTTAGAGATAGAATTTACCAAACATTGTTTGACCATGAGAAAATTCATTATCAAGCAGTAACACATCATATCAAACACCATTTAGATTTATTAAGTCTTTAACCATAAAATATTATATTAAAAATAAAGGAGAAGCAATAACATGAAGGAGATATTAAAAAAATTTAGTTTAGAGGGGAAAAACGCCGTTATTACTGGAGGAGCCGGAATACTGGGTTCGGTTATTGCGAAAGGTTTAGGTAATGCCGGAGCAATCGTTATTATTGCTGATATTGTGGATACAAAGCCATTAGTGGAAGAGTTGCGAAAAGAAGGTATTAACAGTAAGGGATATTATTTAGATGCTATGAATGTTGAGAAAGTTAGAGAATGTAAAGATGAAATATTAAAAGATTTTAAACAAGTAGATATATTAATTAATGCAGCCGGTGGAAATCAAAAAGAAGCTACTACTTCTGAAAAATTGTCTTTTTTTGATTTGCCGGTAAAGGCACTGGAAAAAGTAGTAAGCCTAAACCTTTTTGGCGGAGCAATCCTACCTGCTCAGATATTTGGTAAAGAAATGTTAAAAAATAAGGATGGCGGTTCCATTATTAACATTTCTTCCATGGCTGCATTCCGTCCTTTAACAAGGACTGTGGGTTATTCAGCTGCTAAAGCAGCAGTTAGTAATTTTACCCAGTGGCTGGCAGTTCATTTTGCCCAGGAGTATAATCCCAAACTTCGAGTAAATGCCTTAGCCCCAGGTTTCTTTCTAACAAATCAGAATCGCTTTTTACTTACAACCGAAGAAGGTGGATTAACAGAGAGAGGTCAGTTGGTTATTGACCATACCCCTATGGGTAAATTTGGGGATCCAGAAGATTTAATTGGTGCCTGTATCTGGTTAGCATCTGATACTGCTCGTTTTGTTACCGGTATTGTGGTACCCATTGATGGTGGTTTCAGCGCTTTTTCGGGAGTATAAAATACAGTATATAGTATTACGTATAGCGTATATAGTTAATTCAGTAGATAGTATTTGGTAGCTAATAAAATACTAAAGATTTAAATATTGTTATAAAATATACTTAATTAATACAAAAACTCAGTATTGAGTCTAAAAAAACAGTATTGCTTTATACTAAAACATTAAAAGGGATTTTAGACTGAAAACCAAAAACCAAAAACTACAAACTTTTTAATGAAGGAGGAGATTAAATGGAAAAATCACAGATTGGTTTAGTAGGATTAGGTGTTATGGGTCAGAATTTAACCCTGAATATAGAGGACAAGGGTTATTCTATATCAGTTTACAATAGAACAGCTGCCAGGACCGAAGAGTTTGCTCATGGAAGTGCCAGAGGTAAAAATATAACTCCAACCTATTCCCTGGAAGAGTTTATGGCTTCCTTGGAAAGGCCAAGAAGAATTATACTATTAGTACAAGCAGGACAGGCTGTAGATGATTTTATCGAGAAACTGATTCCCTTAATGGATGAAGGGGATTTAATTATTGATGGAGGGAACTCCTTTTTCAAAGATACTGTTAGAAGAAACAAATATCTGGCAGAAAAGGGATTTCTCTATATAGGTACCGGTATTTCTGGTGGTGAAGAAGGTGCTTTAAAAGGGCCTGCCATTATGCCTGGTGGTCAGGAAGAAGCCTACCAGCTGGTTCAGGATCTATTGGAAAAGATTTCAGCAAAGGCTGTAGATAATAAACCATGTGTTTCTTATATTGGTCCTCATGGTGCCGGTCATTATGTCAAAATGGTACATAATGGAATAGAATATGGAGATATGCAACTAATCGGTGAATGTGTTTGGGCTCTAAAAAAAGTATTGGGCTTAACCTCTGAAGAGATTGCTGAAATATTTCAACAGTGGAATGCTCCTGATGATGTTTTATGCTCCTATCTGATTGAAATTACCGCAGAGAGCATGAGAGAAAAGGATAAAAAAGAAAATTATCCCTTAATTGATATAGTAGCAGACATTACTCGTATGAAAGGGACTGGCACCTGGACGGTGCAGAGTGCCTTAGAGTTATTGGTTCCCATTCCTACTATCACTGCTGCAGTATTTTCCCGAGAAATGTCCCAGGATAAAGATTTAAGAATAAAACTGTCCAGGATATTGCCCTCTTATCAGGGTGGAGATAGACCTATGGAGCGGGAAATGTTTGTTCAGACTGCTCATGATGCTCTTTATATAGCTAAACTATCTTCCTATGCTCAGGGGATGGCCTTGTTACAAGCAGCATCAAAGGAATATCAATTTAATTTAAATTTAAAGAATATTGTAGAAGGATGGCGTGCTGGTTGTATTATTCGGGCCCAGTTTTTAGATGAAATAACTAAGGCTTATCAAGAGAATCCTGATTTAATAAACTTATTGGTAGCTCCACGTTTTTTAGAAGTAGTAAGAAATAGTATGGGAAGATTAGCTACCTTTATTAAACTTGCCCACCAGGCTGGTGTTCCTATTCCGGCTATGGATAATTCTTTTAACTACATCTTGCAGCTGGGTAGCTCCATAATGGTATCTGCTCAGGTAACCGCTATTCAGAGGGATTATTTTGGAGCCCATGGCTATTTTAAATTAAAAAGCACTGTTGATCCCGAGATAATCATTAATAAGGATAATAAATGGAAAGAATTTCATACTCAATGGATGCTTCCTGGTAGACCGGAAGAAGAACTGTAAAATAGTATATAGTATATCGTACTGAGT
The DNA here is from genome assembly GCA_028717805.1 of Atribacterota bacterium. Taxonomy (NCBI): domain Bacteria; kingdom Pseudomonadati; phylum Atribacterota; species Atribacterota bacterium. The sequence continues at coordinate 13,564 of JAQUNC010000040.1, read as the reverse complement.
AAAGAAATTTAAAAAATCTTTACTGAAAGATGTTAAATCTGGGGGGTATTTATTATGCTATTCATAGAAGAATTGCAAGGAGAATTAACGGATGATCAATTAAGAGGGGCAGTAGCAGAAGCATTCAAGGATTTTAGCCAGGTTAAAAAAGCATTGTTGATTCACCCGGACTATTCCCGGGTGGATTTTACGGATCGACTTGTTCCAATTATTTATTGGGAATTAAAAAAGAAACATGTAGCTCAGATTGACAGCCTTAATGCGGGTGGAACTCATCGCAAAATGGTTGAACAAGAAATAAGAACTAAATTAGGCTTAAAAGAAGAGATTTTTTTTACTAACCATTATAATCATCAGTTTGATAACCCGGAACAGTTGGTTCAGGTAGGAGAAATAGATCCTTCTTTTGTTTCTGAACAGACCAAACAACAATTAAAACAATCCCTACCGGTGGTAGTAAACAGACTTATTCTGGATGATTATGATTTAATTATTGCTTTAAGCGGCACTTCTCCGCATGAATCTGCTGGTTATGCAGGTGGATTAAAGGTATTCTTTCCCGGAATTTCAGGACCTGAAGTAATAGATTTATTGCACTGGGCTGCAGTACTGGTTGGCATACCTGAAATTATTGGTACCATTGATAATCCAGCACGAAGAGTAATCAATGAGGGATCTTCTTATATCTTCAAAGCAATTAAGGCCCCTGTTATTTCTTTTAATATGCTTTTACAGGAGGTAGAAAATAATAAGGTTATTCCCAAAGGCTTATATGTAGGAAGCGGTTACAATGGATTCCAGGAGGCATATCAAGCAGCTGCGTTAGCTAGCTCTAAAATTCACATCATTTATATTGATCAATCCTTGGAGCAAGCAGTTCAGGTTATGGATTTATGTTATGATGAATTCTGGACTGCAGGCAAAGGTTCTTATAAGCTGCAGAGTCCCGGCGTGATGACTAAGGGCGGGGAAATCATTATCTATGCCCCCCATATTCACCGTTTTCATTCTCAGAAGGATATGGAAAAGAGCATTAGAGAACTGGGTTATCACTGTAAGGATTATGTTCTGAAGTATTTACAGAAATTTCCAGATACCTCCCGTAATGTTGCTGCCCATGTTATCAATGTTCGTGGTTCAGGTATTTATAATCCAGATGATGGTGAAGAGAAATGTGATTTTCAGGTCATCCTGGCCACCGGTATTCCTGAGAGTGTCTGTCAAGATGTTGGGTTAGGTTACCGAGATCCGAATACAATTCACAAAGAAGACTATATGGGTTCTAAACAACTTTGGATAGAGCATGGTGGAAAATATCTATACCAATTAAGAAAGAGCTAATATCATAAAATTCTTTTACCATGAAAATCATCTTTAATATTACTCAGACAAATTTGTTAAGCTACTCATTTGCGGATATTTTTTTAATTGATAGTAAAGTAATAGCAAAAGTTATTTTAAGTTGAGAAGGAGGTTTATTCTAAAATGGTGAAAGCAGTTATTGCTCAGTCAGGCGGACCTACCTCTGTAATTAATAGTACTGTTCAAGGAGCGATTGACATACTTTTTCAATCAGATCGGGTGGATCGGGTACTGGGAGCAAAAATGGGAATTTTAGGGGTATTACAGGAGCAGCTTCTTGATATTTCTGCTCAGGATAAACATCAAATTGAGTTATTATTTCAAACCCCTTCAGCAGGCACTCTGGGGAGTTGCCGCTACAAGATAAAAAGTGAAGAGGACCTTGAACGCATTGTAGAAGTCTTCTCCAAACAAGATGTTGGGTTTTTTTTCTATTGCGGTGGAAATGATTCAATGGATACTGCCTTTAAGGTAAGCAAAGTAGCACGGGAACATGGTTTAGATTTAGTATGTATTGGTATGCCCAAAACTATTGACAATGATGTAGGAGGGCCCCTGCAATCCGATGGCACCTTTGCCATCTGTGATCATGATCCAGGATATGGTAGTGTAGCTAGAAATTTAGCAATAAATATTTTAGAGGCAAATGAAGAGAGTAAAGCGAGTTACACCAGCGATCCAGTCCTGGTTATTACCGTTATGGGAAGGAAAATCGGATTTATTCCTGCTGCAGCACGTTTGGCAGATCCACAGCGAAAAATACCTTTACTGTTATTTTTACCAGAAGCTCTTTCTAAGGATGATAGCCAATCTAATTTAGAATTCATTACGGAGAGGGTTAATGAAAAATTAAAGGAAGCTGGTCGCTGTATAATTGTGGTTGGTGAGGGAGTCAATCTTGGTGATCTATCTATATTAAAGGATGGCTTTGGTCATGCTCAATTCAGTGCCAGCGGATCAACGGCAGGTAATTTACTAATAAATTACTTAAACGGCCTGGATAGAAAAGATAAGCAAGGGAGAGCAAAAAGTCGGCTTATTGTGCCAGGCATTGCCCGAGCTGAAAATCCCGGAACAAGACAAAGACGGGAACTAGCCTATGTATCAGAAGTAGACCGGGAAGAAGCCTATCAGGTAGGTGCCTATTCAGCTCGACTGGCATTGCAGAATCAGGATGGCTATATGGCTACTATTGTCAGGGAAGCAGGAACTTCTTATAGGGTAAGATATGATAAAGTCCCCTTAGATGTGGTGGCCAATGCTGAGCGAAAGTTCCCTAAAGAGTGGATTGCTGAAAATAAGAGTGATGTAACTGATGATTTTTTGCACTGGGCTAAGCACTTAATCGGAGGACCATTACCTGAATTTGCCAGCTTTAAAGATATTTTTATTTCCCAAAAATGTGGAAAATATATACCAGTGGGATATAGAATAAGTAACAAGTAATAAGTAATTAGTGCTTATAAGTAATCACTATAAAAAAGGAGAGAGAAAAATGTCACTACCAAGATTGACAGCTCAACAGATTAAAGAAGATCCGGAGCAACAATTAAGAAATTTCAAGAAGACCAAAGACTTTTTAATCGCCATTGATACCGATGGCTGTATTACTGATAATATGAATGGCAAACAAATGTTAATTTTTCATCCCCATTTTATGGAGTTCTATCAATTATGGGGTATTGAATCATATTTTAGAGAAGTGGCAGAATATTATAATCTTTTTTCGGTAGACCGAGGTTGTAACCGCTTTATTGCCATACAGCTCACTCTGAAGGCTTTACGGAAAAGAAAGGATGTGCAGGAAATTTTAAAGCAAAAAGATATTAACCTGCCTGACAGTAAACCATTAGACGACTATATCAAATTTGCTGAAGAGAATAAATTGGGCTTAGGTAATCCCAGTCTGGAAGAATTTATTGACAAGCGCCCTACCAATTTTACCTTATATAAGTTGTTGGGCTGGAGCGAAGCAGTAAATCGCACTTTTCCCTATATTTCAGCCAAAATACCCCCCTTTGATGGGGTAAAGGAATGTCTTGAACTCATGCATAGAGTTGCGGATATTCTGGTAGTATCAAAAACGCCTTACGACGATCTGGCTAATTACTGGGAAGCACAGGGCATGGCCCAATATGTGCAGATGATTGCCGGGCAGGAAATGGGTTCCAAAGGGCATCATATCGAGGTAGCTAAAAAAGCTGGACACTATCAGGATGATCAGGTATTGATGTTAGGAGACGGGAATGGTGATTTAAAAGCAGTAAAAGCGAATAATAGCCTTTTTTATCCGATTTCTCCCGGATATGAGCAGGAATCCTGGAATAATTTCCCGAAAGCATTAAAGTGCTTTACTCAGGGAGCATATAAGGGAGAATTTGAGGATAAACTTTTACGAGCGTTTGAACAAGTATTATTAACTTCAGTATCCTGGGAGAAAAGCAATTATAACCATATTTCTTCTTATAGAGAGAAACAAGAAATTAGAAAGATTCTCTATCAGAGATTTAATCCGGAAGGGAAATTATTGATTATATAGTATAATGAAGCTGCGTCTGGTTTTATTGGGAAATTATTAAAAGACTAAAATAAGGAATTTTAGTCCTAAAGGTGAAATATGTTTGATTTCTTTGTCATAGGCCATATCTCCTTGGATGAAAACATTTATCTCCAGAACGAAGAAAAAAATGTGGGAGGTGCTATCCTATATTCTTCTTCTGTTTATTCCTCTTTAGATTATAAGGTAGCCGTATTAACTAAGTTATGCAAAACTGATTATGATTGTATTCAGAAATTAAATATTCCTGAAAAAAATATTTTTCTCGTCTATTCCCCAAAGACTACTTCTATTAGAAATATCTATCTGGATGAAAGCCAGGAAAGAAGAATAAGTACTGCCCTGGCTATTGCCCAACCCTTTTTCATTACGGAAATCCCCAAAGATTTAAAAGCCAGGGTTATTCATTTTGCCAGTCTTATTTATGGAGAATATCAATCAGAACTGGTTAAATTCTTTTCTGGTAAAGGGAAAATTGCCGTTGATGTGCAGGGATTTTTACGGAATGTTGGAGAGGATGGAAAACTTTTTTATAAATACTGGATGGAAAAAGAACAATATTTACCATACATCGATTTCTTAAAAACTGATGCTGCAGAAGCTGAATTTTTAACCGGTCGGTCAAATTCCAGAGAGGCGGCAACAGTACTTTATCAATGGGGTGCCAAAGAAATTATCATTACTCACCATAGTGAAGTGTTAGCTTATGATGGATTTACTTTCTGTCACTATCCTTTGAAACCAAAAAATTTAGCTGGAAGAACAGGAAGAGGAGATACCTGCTTTTCAGCCTACCTCTCTGAAAGATTGAATAACGACATTGATCGCTCACTCCTTTTTGCGGTAGCCTTAACTTCCATTAAACTGGCTAATCCCGGACCTTTTCGAGGAACCAGAAAAGATGTAGAAAGTTTTATGAAAGAGAATTATTGACCATATTGTTTTTACTAACTCCCTAATCTTTCTCCCAATGAATTACTTCTATTTATAAATTAACTATCCGTTAATGGAAATATTTTCAATTTAATGGAGTGTTCATTATTATTCCCAAGACAAGAAATATTATCTATGCTATAATAAAATAGTTTTTTATTTAAAACAAAAGGTTTCAATAATAAAACTATGGAACAATCCGATTACTTCAAATATCCGGTTCACTCTGTGAAATATATTTTCTCTATTATTGAATTATTAGCCACTGGTAAAATGGAATATTCTCTCTCTGAGATAATAAAGGAAACCAACCTTTCCAAAGGAGTAGTCTATAGATTATTAGGAACTTTAAAATCCCTGGGATATTTAGCTCATAATCCAGAGACTAGAAAATATTATCTTTCCTACAAATTTGCCAAGATTGGCATTTCTTTAAATGAGCGTATCAGGATCCTGGAAATTATTCCCCACATGAAAAAATTAGCTCAGGAATATAAGGAGATGGTTAACCTGGCAGTTCTGGAACAAAGCAGGGTAGTCTATTTACACAATATTGAATGCCCACATGCCCTAAGACTTGATTTTAAAGTTGGCACTTACCAGCCTGCTCATTGTACTGCTTTAGGTAGAGTACTGTTGGCTTATCAGGATGATAGAACAATTTCCAGTATTTTAAAAAAGAATAGATTAAAATCTTATACTGCAAAGACTGTCACTGATCCAGCTCAATTTATTCAAATCCTCCAAAAAATTCGGAAGGAAGGTTATAGTTTTGTCAGTGAGGAATATCGTCCCGGTGTATGCTGTGTTGCTGCACCCATTTTTGATGAACATGGCAGCATCGTTGCCTCTCTGAGTCTCAGTCTTCCTACTGCTCGTATGAGTCCTGATATATTGGAGAGAATGGTTAAATCTCTTAAAAATTATACTGATAAAATAAAGTTACCACAAATGTTTAGGACCTGATAGATAATTAAGATATAAAAATAAAGTTAAATTTAAGATTAGAATAGGGGTGAAAAATTGAAAATTAATAATATTTATGAAGGAAAACAAGGAGAAAAGTTATTTCTATTAGGAAATGAAGCAGCCGTAAGGGGAGCGCTGGAAGCCGGGATTTCCTTTGCCTCAACTTATCCTGGTACACCTTCTTCCGAGATTGGCAATATACTGACCAAAATTGCCCGAAAAGCAGGATTATATTTTGAGTTTTCTGTAAATGAAAAGGTAGCTCTGGAAGTATCTGCCGCCGCCGCAGCCTCCGGTTTACGCTCCTTTGTTTTTATGAAGCATGTTGGTCTAAATGTTGCTGCAGATGCTTTAATGAGCACTGCTTATACCGGTGTTCGGGGAGGTATGATTATTCTTTCCGCTGATGATCCCTCCATGCATTCTTCTCAAAATGAACAGGATAACCGGATTATGGCTCAACTTGCGGGGATTCCGGTTTTAGAACCTTCTAATCCTCAGGAAATGAAGGATTTTATGATATATGGTATTACTATTTCAGAGCAATATAAAATACCGGTGATGATTCGTACTACCACTCGCGTTTCTCATATGCGAGGAGTAGTTCAGTTGGGACCGATTAAACCTGGGAAGAAGGAAGGATTTTTTAGCAAAGAAGAAGCAAGATTTAATATTGCCCCCGCTTTTGCCCGTAAACTGAGACAGGAGTTGGTGGAAAAACTGCAAAAATTAGAAATAACGGGCAATACCTCACCGATTAATAGAGTAGTAAAAAAGAGTTATAACAGGAAAGTAGGAATAATTACCTCCGGTGTTTCCTTTAACTATGCACTGGATATTATCAATGAATTGTCTTTACCGGTAAATATTCTTAAGCTGGGTTTAAGTTATCCTTTTCCCAGAGAATTCGTTCAGAAATTTATAAGTAATTTAGAAAGCATAATTATTGTAGAGGAAGTAGAGCCATTTCTAGAAAAAGAGATACTCTCCTTATTAGGCCAGGAAGGATGGCAAAAAAGAGTTTATGGTAAACTGGATGGGACACTGCCTCGCATCTATGAATATAATCCCGATATTATTTGTCAAGCCCTCACTCAGGTGTTAAATATAGAAAGACTAGCGGAGAAGCCGGGGATTGAATTTAAGGATATAGAACCACCGTTAAGACCACCAGTACTATGTCCGGGATGTCCGCATCGCTCCACAATTTATGCTATTAAAAAAGCAGTCCAGAATTTGAAAATAAAAAAGGAAAATATAATTTATTCAAACGATATAGGTTGCTATACTTTAGCCATGCAGCCACCCTATTATATGGCTGATTACTGTATCTGTATGGGTTCCAGTATTGGAGTTGCCAGCGGATTGAGTAAAGCTACCAAACAAAAGATTGTTTCTTTGATTGGAGATTCAACCTTCTTTCATGCCGGGATTCCGCCCTTGATTAATGCAGTTCATCAGAAAGCAAATATCATGGTGGTAATACTGGATAACCAGATTACTGCTATGACTGGTGGCCAACCGAATCCAAGTATCCCGATAGACGGGTGGGGAGAGGAAGTCCCCGCTATATCCATTGAAGCATTAACCAGAGCTACCGGTGCCGGCTATGTAAGGATTATAAATCCCGAAAATCTAAATAAGGCCGTGGAGGTTTTCAAAGAGGGATTACAGCATGAAGGTGTGTCAGTAATTATTTCACGTTCTCCCTGTATTATGTTAAAGAAGGCAGAAACAGAAAAATTAACCTATCAGGTTAATCAAGAGAAATGTACTCGCTGTCAGATTTGCCTGAAACAGTTTACCTGCCCAGCTCTTTTTAAAAAGGAGGATGGATCAATACATATTAATTATTTGTTATGTACCCAATGTGGTTATTGTATTCAGGTATGTCCACAGAAAGCAATTGAGGTGAAAAAATGAGCTATAAAGAATGTTATCAAATTTATATGATTGGCGTAGGTGGACAAGGTACCATCAAGACTGCCACTATCATTGGAGAGGCAGCAATAGCCCAGGGATTAAATGTAGTGATGAGTGAAGTCCATGGAATGGCTCAGCGTGGTGGAACTGTTGTTACCGAATTAAAAATAGGAAATGCCCTCAGTCCCCTAATTGAAAAGTATTCAGCTGATCTATTATTAGCCTTTGAACCCTCTGAATTATTAAGAGCTACAAGAGTAATTAAAAAAGACACTCATATTATTGCCAATTGTTCAACCATTGTGCCCTTTACTGTTTCTCTGGGTATCTCTGAGTATCCGGATATAAATCAAATTCTGGCAAGGCTGAGTAAAAAAGTAAATAATGTATATCTAATTGATGCTGGGAAAATAGCACAACAAGCCGGGCATATTATTACCGCAAATATAGTAATTTTAGGAGCAGCACTTGCTACTCCCCAATTTCCGGTCAAAAAAGAGGCTATATTTGAGTCTATAAGGCAAAATTTACCAACTCGCAGTATAGATATGAATATCAAAGCCTTAGAAATGGGTTACCAAGAATTTTCTACTTTTTCTAATAAATAATAAAATGTTGGATTTTAGTAAGACAAGTGATTAAAAAGGAGGAAGAGATGGAATTAAATAAAAATCTAAAAAAGATTAAACCTTCCGGGATTCGAAAGTTATTTGATTTAGCCCAAAACAGAAAAGATATAATCAGCTTTGGTATCGGTGAGCCAGATTTTATTACACCTGACCATGTTCGCAAGGCTGCCAAGCAAGCCATTGATGACGGTTATACCCATTATACTCCCAATGCGGGTTTTTCTGATTTGCGGGAAGCCCTGGCACAAAAACTAAGAGCAGTAAATCAAATTCCAGTTAAGACAGAAGAAATAGTAGTGACAGCGGGAGGTACTCAAGCTTTATTTTCCGCATTCTATGCCCTGCTCAATTCCGGAGAGGAATTAATTGTTCCTGATCCCGGATTTCTTGTTTATGGATCCCAGGTTGCTTTAGTAGGAGGTAATCCGGTATACCTTCCTATTCGGGAGGCAAACAATTTTCAGATTGATCCCGATGAATTGAAAAGTTTGATTACCTCAAAGACAAAAGCTATCCTCATAAATTCTCCCAGTAATCCTACCGGTATGGTAATCAAAGAAGATATAATGAAGGAAATTGCTAAAATAGCGCTAAAGTATAATTTATTTGTAATCAGTGATGAACTTTATGAAGATATATTGTTTGATGGTAGAAAACATATCAGCATTGCTTCTTTTCCAGATATGAAAGAGCGAACCATATCTATTTTTGGCTTTTCTAAAAGTTATGCCATGACTGGTTGGCGCCTTGCTTATCTTGTCTGTCCGGAATTTTTAATTAATGAGATAATTAAGATACAGCAGAATACAGCAGTTTGTCCCAATTCAGTTACTCAGAGAGCAGTTTTATATGGATTACAACATCAGGAAGAGACTCAACTTAATATAGAAAATATGCGCAAAGCTTATCAAGAGCGACGAGATGTTCTCATGGCTGGATTCACTGAAATTAGAGGCTTTCGGTGTCTTGCTCCTGAAGGCGCTTTCTACGCTTTTCCCAATATTACTGAAATAGGAAAAAGTTCGGAAGAGTTATCCATGTATTTGCTGGAAAAATGCGGAGTGGTAACAGTACCGGGAAATGCCTTTGGTCAATATGGAGAAGGTTACCTACGTTTTTCCTTTGCCACCTCACTGGAGATGATCAAACAAGGTGTGGAGAAAATCAGGCAAGGCATTGAAAAAATGTAAGGGATTGATACATGATGAAAAAACAAATTGATTGAATTGTAACTATGATGAAGGAGGATAATGATTCCACATGATCAACAGTTTTAAGCAGCTGTATCGGGAAATAACCGTCATGGGCAGACAGCGGGTTGTGATTGCCGGGGGAGAAGATCTGGAAGCCCTGAAGGCAGTGAAAGCCAGTTATGATCAAGGATTTGGTGAGGCTGTCTTGGTAGGTAGAGAAGAAGAAATCGACCATTCATTGCAGGAGCTGGGATATCGGGATCGTTCTTTTATTCAGGAAATTGTTTCCATTGAAAAGGAGCAAGATAAAGCCCTGGCAGCGGTGGAAGAAGTAAAAAAAGGAGGAATTCTATTAAAGGGAAGAATAAAAACAGCTACCCTTCTAAAGGCTGTACTGAACAAAGAATCAGGATTAAGAACTGAAAATCATGTCAGTAATGTCTTTATTTTTGAAGACCAAAGGGAAACCAAAAGCCGTCTGGTTTTATTAAGTGATGGAGGTGTGAATATTAAACCGGATTTACGGACTATGGTTTCTATTATTAATAATGCAGTCACTGTAGCTCAAAAATTGGGCATGGATAAACCTAAAGTGGCATTACTGGCAGCCATCGAAGATGTGAATCCGGATATGGAAGAGACTTTACAAGCCGGTATTCTGGCCAAGATGAACCAGAGAGGTCAGATACCCGGCTGTATTATTGACGGTCCGTTAGCTCTGGATAATGCCATTTCGGAATATGCAGCTCAAAAGAAAAAAATTGAATCTCCCGTTGCCGGGAAGGCAGATATTCTGATTGTTCCTAATATTGTCTGTGGTAACATTTTAGGAAAAAGTATCATCTATTATACTGAATTTCCTCAGGGAAACCTGGTTGTCGGTGCCAGGGTACCGATTATGATACCTTCCCGGGCAGATAAAAGCGAGTCTAAATTAAATTCCATAGCCCTGTCCATATTATGTAGCAGATAAAGCTAAAGTATTAAAGGTTACCCCATCTAATTCTCTTTCTCTTATGTTATAATAGGCTTAGCTTTTTTAAATTATTGTCATGAAGAGATAACTATGCATGAACATATTCACCGGCCAAATAAGAATAATAAAAGTAATAAGAGAATAGTATTTACTATTATTCTTAATTTTATGATCTGTCTGGCAGAATTAATTGGCGGACTATTATCAGGAAGCCTTGCTTTGCTTGCTGATGCATTGCATAATTTTAGTGATGGTATGGCTATACTAATCAGCTATCTGGCTAGAAAAATAGGGATGCGTTCTCCGGATTCAAAGATGACTTTTGGTTATAAACGTGCAGAAATCTTAGCTGCCTTGCTAAATTCTTCGGTAATAATTGTTATTTCTTTTTCCCTATTCAGGGAGGCTTATTTTCGTTTTAAGAATCCTCAAGACATTACCATATCCTTAATGCTCACAGTCGGTGTTTTTGGTTTTTTTGCTGATTTAGTCAGTGTCTATTTACTTCATCCAGAAACTCACCACAACCTGAATATGCGTTCAGCTTATCTCCACTTGTTAGGTGATACGCTTTCCTCGGTTGGCGTGGTCGTGGCTGGTATTATTATTTACTTTTACCATTTTTATTTCATCGATTCACTTTTAACAGTTATTATTGGTTTATTTATACTTATTCAGGGGTATCAGGTTTTAAAGCAAAGTACCTTTATCTTAATGGAACGAGTTCCTGTACAAATTGATATCGAGGAGATTAAAAAGAAGATTGAATCAATTCCTCAGGTTAACAGTCTTCATCATACGCATGTCTGGCAGATTGATGAACAAAAATACCTTTTTGAAAGTCACATTACTCTAAAACAGGATATGAAAGTAAGTGAAGCAGACCAGATTAGAAAAAAGGTGGAAGAAATCCTGGCCAGTGATTTTCATATTTCTCATCCTCATCTCCAGTTAGAATTTAGTTATTGTAATAATCAGAAATGCGAATAAATATACATCAAAGAGAAAGGAATATTTAGCATGATTGAACGTAGTAAGTTTGGATTAAATAGGATTATCTGTCCAACTCTGGATATCAAAGACTTTTTTCAGCTGGCTAATGATTTAGGATTAGGATATGTTGAATTACGAAGTGATTTACCTGCTAATGCTAATAAGATAATTGATAATTACTCTGCTCAGGAAATCAGGCATCTATCCAGACGTTATAATATTCAAATCTGTTCCATTAATGCCATACAGCAGTTTAATTACTTAGTAGAGATAGATAGAGCAAGGAAAGAGTTAAAAAATCTGCTGATGTTAGCCCTGGAGATTAATTGTCGGGTTATCATTATGTGTCCATTTAACAAAGCTGATGTTTCCCAGATGACTCGAAGTCCGGAAGCATACTATAAAAAGACAGTACTGGCATTAAAAGAATTACTTCCTTTATTCCAGCAAAATGGCCTTATGGGGTATATTGAGCCCCTCGGTTTTGCAACCAGTTCTTTGGCTTCCCTTATTTTGGCCATGAAAGCGATTAAGGAAACAGAATATGAAGGATATAAAATTGTATATGATACCTTTCATCATTTTCTTGGACCTGATGATTTAAACTCCCTCAGTAAGGAGTATGATATAAAATGTACCGGATTGATACACGTCTCAGCAGTCACTGCAGAGCTTTCTCCTGAACAGTACAGGGACGAACACCGTAATATGGATTTTAAAAGGGATATACTAAAGAATAAAAAACAGATAGATTTCTTTGTCCAACGAGGATATGATGGTATTATCTCTTTTGAGCCTTTTGCTGAAGAAGTGCAAAAATTAGAGGTAAAAGAGCTAAGAGAGTTAATTAACCAGGCCATTGAATATTTAAGTTAATTTTTACATAGGAATCAATTTTATTATAATTATGAATGGGGGTAAATAATTTTGGGTAATGCTTATCAAATAGCCTTTCTGGGTCATTATACTAAAGATACTATTGTTTCTTCCACTGGTAAAAGAGTAATCAATGGAGGTGCTTTTAATTACGGTGCCCATGTAGCTGCTGCTATGCGTTTAAAGACATTGGCAATTACCAGGCTTGCACCAGAAGATGGTGGAGTAATTCAGGAGTTGGAAAAAATGGGAATAGATGTTTCGGTTGAATGGACCCCCCAATCTACCTGCCTTAAGCTGGTATATCCCTCTGAAAATCCGGATGAAAGAGTAATTTATGTCAGTAGCTGGGCGGGAGCCTTTAGCGCAGAAGAAGTCAATCCTATAGAAGCAGAAGTGATTGTGGTTGGCGCATCTATGCGGGAGGAGGTTCCTTCAGAAATTATTAAATTGTTAGCCAGAAAGGAATCAATTTTAGCGGCTGATATACAGAGCTTTATCCGCATTAATGATAATGGAAAACTCGTTGCCAGACCATGGCTGGAACAAGAAGAAATACTATCAAATATTGATATTATAAAGACCGATGCAGTAGAAGCAGAATTGCTTACTGGAAAAAAAGTTATTAAAGAGGCAGCTCTATTGATACATGCTATGGGTCCCCGAGAAGTTATTATTACCCATAAGGATGGCGTACTGGTGTGGGTTGAAGGAAAATTTTATGAAGCTTCATTTTATCCAAGGGAATTAAAAGGAAGAAGCGGAAGAGGTGATACCTGCCTTGCTTCCTATATATGCAAAAGAATTCATTCTTCACCCGAAGAAGCAACGATTTGGGCAGCAGCATTAACCAGCCTCAAGATGGAAGCAGAGGGACCATTTCGAAGACCTATTACCGATGTGGAGATGCTAATTCAAGAAAAATATCAACAGTGAATTATAAAATAATTTTTACTCAGGGAAAAATTTTTTGCCAGAGATGTTTTATTTTTATTAATGATTCACGGGAGTCCTGAGCAGGTGAGTATTCAAAACCGATAAATCCTTGATAATGTTTTTCTTTTAATAATTGAAGTATTGAATACCAGTTAATTTCACCTGTACCAGGTTCATGACGTCCCGGAATATCGGCAATGTGAAAATAACCAATGCT
>JAQUNC010000039.1 GCA_028717805.1 Atribacterota bacterium | reverse complement strand
CAAACCCCTAGAGCCACAAATGCTCCTTCGGCCATATGTATTTATTCTGGCATAAAGAAAGTTTTTTGACTATCCTGGTTAATCAGATTATGCTATAGCTGAATGTTATTTTTCAATTATAGACCCCCATTACATTATAGTTTCATGGTTACTGTTACTCTATTGAATAATTCTAACTGAGTCATTTCCATATTGGTAGAAAAACCACCGGCAATAATATAATTATCATCGACCTTTAATTCTACCTGTTCATTACTTGATAATCTCTGTTCTTCAGAATGCCAGAATACCTTCTCTCCTCTTAAAGAGTCTCCATCCTCTTTAGAAATTACTACATCACCATTTAATTCCATATCCTTGCTTTGCATATTAGCAATGCATTTCTGAGCAGAAATGTTCAAATGCGGTTCCTCATCTTTAAATATTGTCATCTGCTTGATATTTTCAAATAAGGTACTTTCTCGATCTTCACCTATAGAAATAGTATCAGCTTCAATTAACCATTCTTTTTTTTCATCTTTAATACCCAAAACCTGTCCCTCGCCAATACGAACAGGAGGTTCATGAATTATAATATCATCCTCCACCTGATCAATAGCTTCTTCAGGTGATATCGTTTCCTCTGGAGGAGTATTATAATAAAAATTATAAAAGAGATGTATACCAATTATCAAAACTACTGCTATTATTAGATATAATTTTATATTTTTCATTTCTTATTTTAAGGCTCCGCCTTCTGCCAGTTTCTAACGTTCTGTCAGGAAATATTATAGAAAATCTTAAAACATAACAAGAATGTTATTTCATCAAAACCTAATTGCTGGATATGTTTTCAAAATATATTGTAACATAAACCTGGTTGAAAAAATATATGTTTTTGTTTATAGTATTTAGTCGCTATTCCTTGGTTATTTATTCTTTTGTATCTGGTATTTAGTAAAGCGTTAATTTAGTCATCAGCAATTGGTCGCTAATATTTGGTATTACAGTATTTAGTTCTTAGAGTAAAATAGGTTAAAGTTTTTGGTTTTCAGTTAAAATATCCTTGCGTAAAGGTAGATGAGATTGTCTCAATGCTGCGCTTCTCGCAATGATAATTTCGTTATGCGTTATAAGCCGTGCGTATTATGTAAATCATAGGCAACAGTTATACCAAAAAAGTTTAACCAAAAACTAAAAACCTTTAACTGAAAACCTTACTAATATCCTAAATCATACAACATTTCGTCCCATAAGGTATCTTGAGAAAAATTGGTGTAATTATAATAACTATCATACTCATAGTAGGGATAATAAATAGATAGTCCATAGGAATTCTGGACACTGTTACCATTAAAAGTATTGCTGAGAATAATATTTCCGGATTGCAATGATTGATTAATATTATAAGCAGCATTTAAGACCTTGCTATTGTAAGTATAATAACCTAAGAGAGAGACATAATGCTTCAAATCAATGTACTCAAAACCAAGACTAGTATAATTCTGGGTTTCATTTCTGGCATCTCGATAATTATTTTTTGGTGTAGAATGGTCATTCATTATTTCTTGAGCCAGAATTGATATCTCTCCTGCCAAACTATCAATACCATTTAAGTCAATTGCTGAAAGAGTTACATTTCTTGTTGAACCATCATACTGGTCAGAATAGCAATTTATAATTTCAGTAGCGAAATGTTTAGTGTTTTGTTTAGGATTTATAACCATACCTTCCAGTATACAGTCATATTGCCAGCCATCACCAGGAATGGAAGCTTGAGAGGAAATCATAATACTAGCATAATCCTTAATTTGATAGGCAACTTCCACCATAGCCATATAACAAGCATCCATACCTATGATATCTAACTTTTTTCCTAATAAATTGTCAATAAAAGCCATCGCTTCTTCTAATTGAGGCATTGTTATGCTACTATCTAAACCAAAATTATAATCCCAGCAGATATCCCGGGAAGTTTCAGCTGAACGAAAACCCCCTCCATGATTCCAGAGGACCAGCATATATCTTTCTGCCGGGTATTTTTGAATTGCCCATTGTGCAAAATCCTTTAAGGTTTCTGGATCTCCCATATTCTTCTCACCAAGGTCTTGAATAAGTTTAGAATTAATTTTAACTGGATCCATATCCTGAGTAATATAATAACGACGGGTGCCAGTCCAGTTATTATTGCTACTATCGTCATAGGATCCCATTCCCAGTTTATCAAGAGCACTAAAGGGAATTCGATCCATTTGCACCACAATATTCACCTCTTTCGTTGAGCCAACCATTTCCATCTCATTGATATCCTGAATTCCCACTGTTTCCAAATCATTACCGGCAGCAAGATAGACCATTATCGTCCACTTTGCCTCTTCCGGTAAGGGAGGAAGGAATGAGCAGCCGGAAATAATGCATGAAAATAGTAACATCCCAATAATTAAAAGGGAAAAACTTATAGATATTTTGTGTTTTTTGTTCTTCATTAAAAACCTCTTTTGATTTCTATATTTTCAGCTATATCAAACTTCATATTTGAGTTATTTAACTTATTGGCAGATTATAAATTATCTGAGCTAACTTTCAATAATCAACAGTTAAACAGCTCTTGTTGTTGTTTATTAAACCATATAGATTTAAAATTATGGATATTCAACATACTGAAAAAGTATCAAATTCATTTAAATAGTATACTGCTAATTAAAAAGTATTACAATGTTTGTATTTTACCATTAATTGGGTTATTTTTATAGCTAAAATAAAACTGATAGTACATTTTTAGAAAGTTTTAGTTTATTGTTTATTTTAAGGGAATAAGTAATTATCATTGCAAGACGATAATAAATTGGAAATTCTGATTTTATTATTACCGCTTATACAATATAATAATAAAATCTAAATATTTTCAATTTTTTTTATACTACTCAGATTTTAATGATATAATTTATTTAAATAGAATATTAATTAAGAAACCATTTTTTCTTTTTCCATTTTCTGTTATAATTTACAACTAAACTATAAAAGAAACTCTAAATAAATTTTAAAAAGAAAGGAGGGATATCTTAATAATGAAAAAAATAGTATTTGTAAAATCACTTTTGATTATTGCTGTCATAGCCATCTTAGGCTTGGGCTTATCAGGATGTGTGATTATTCCAGAGATCCCAACAACAGGCACTGTGCAAGTTAAAATTATGAATGATGATTATTATTATTATGTCTATATGGATGGCAATTTATACACAGGTACATATTTAGGAACAACTAATTCGATTGGAGTTGGTATTTTTTATAATATACCAACCGGATACCATTCATTTTACGCGATAAGCACTGACTACTTATATGATGGTGGAGTTAGCAAAACAATATACACTGGAAATAATGTTGTAGAAATATATACTTATTAATATTAAAATTATTTGAAAAAATATAATTAGAAATAAAAAAATAATTACTAAAAAACAGAAGATGCTATATTAAAATACACATCTTCTGTTTTTTTTAAAAGCAATGAAGTTATACCTATATAAGTGTATATAAGTTAAATTAATGATTTTTTCTACTAAATTATGGTAAATTATTATTTAAATTATTGGACCAAGGAAATGATTTTGGTGTCAGTGGCTACTTCCAGGTATATTTTGGTTCCTTCTTTTAAGGTTATATTTTTACCTGGAATTAAAGCTCCAGCCACCAGACCTATGGGATTACTCAGGATAATCAATCCAGCAATACTGGCACCAATAGCAATCCCCAACCTAGAATTTTCTTCTTCTGCTGCCTCTCCCATAATTAATCTAATATTTGTTCCATCCAAAGCTTCAATAGACTTAAAATCAATTTCTAATTTTCCCTTTTTTAGTAAAACGGAAGCTCTTTTTGCTTTAAGCACTTCTCCCCTGGCTACTGTATTTTTGGGAATAATAATAGAACCAGAATAGACAATATCCTCAGCTACTTGATATTCAAATATGTCACCATCATCACTCTTTTTGGAACCAATGCTTTCCAGTAAAATTATCGGTATTAAGGTTCCGGCAGGAATGGTGATATCTTGGATATTAGGCCTTCCTTCAGGGAAACAAACAGTAAATATTTTTTCAGCCCTCATAGCAAGGACCTCTTCTGACAGTTCTCCAAATATCTTTAATTCCAGGTTTTCTATTTTAATTAATAATGGCTCGTCGGTAATTTCATCCTGCAAAGTCCACTGGGCAGAATTAACTTTAAAGGATAAGGAAGGCTCATCTAGTGTACCGATAACTATAAAATCTTTAAGCTGTTTTACCCTATCTTTAAGAATTCCAGGTAGTGTTCTGCCTACCAGTTCCTTTTCCAGAAATTCCACTCTACTTAGCAAGGCATCTTCTTTAACCTCACCAAAGACATGCAATTCAATCTGGGCTAAATCTTCAATTACGGCAATATCAGCAGAGGTTTGTGCTAAAGCAATTTGGGGCAAAATAATTGATAAAAGAAAAACAACTGTTAAAAAAATGGATATTCTTTTCTTTAGAAACATTTGATTCACCTCAATTAATAGTATTTAGTCTTTAGTATTTAGTCTTTAGTTCATTTTTTAATAGTTATTGATAATATTTTTATTACGTATTTAATTAGAAATAATATTTATTTTAATTCATACATAAGACTAAAATAATATTATATTTTTAACTATAGCTAATATAAAACTTTTTCACAATTATTTATTTTTTTAATCAAGTTGGATATCATCTTGCCAATGATTTCTAACCTATTTATTATATCACTTAATTCATCATCTTCTAAATATTTTAAATTATTTGCAATAATAATTTGTGTTTCAAGTTCTGCACAGCTTCCTAAAGAAATATATAAAAATTGTCTATATTCTTTATTATGAAAACGTGCGAACCCTTCAGCAATGTTAGAAGGAATTGATATTGCTGTCCTTCTAATTTGGGATGTTAATATGTATAATTCTTCTTTGGTAAATGAGCAGGATAGTTTATAAATATCATTAACTAATTCAATACTTCGTTTCCAGATATTTAAATCTTTATAACTTCTAATTTTCATTTTCTATTATCTATAATATTATTTATAATTGTATGTTTTAAAATATTTTTTATTCAAAACTAAATACTAACGACTAGCTACTGTTTCAAATATTCCCACACTTATAATGTATTATATCGTAAATTATTACATTATTTCAAATGATTATACCATATTGTATCGAAGAATTATTTAGTCGTTAGTTTATAGTTATTCATCTGTAGTTTTTTGTTTTTAGTGAAGAATTTTTTAGAATATCAGTTCTAAAGGCATATTTGAAAATTTCTTATTTACTGAAAACTTTAAACTATAAACTAAAAACTATATTGCTCTCAATTATTGGGTTAAGTGTAATAAAAAAGAAAAAGCCTCCGGACAATCCCGGAGGCTTGTTGTTCAAGTTAAGACAATTCGGTAATGATTAGAATTTGACTTCGACTCCAGCATAGACTTTGGTTGTATCAGACTTAATGATCCACTCATCATCATCTGACCAATCAGCTATGTCAGCATCCCAGTCATTCATTTCTACACCGACTTTTAAGACAGTGTTTTCAGCTACATCGTATTTCAACTGAGCTTCTGCACTGTAAAGGGCAGCACCGTCAGCATCCAATCGACCTTCAACAATGAACTGCATCGGGTCATCCGGGAAGGTGTAAGTCAAGTTAGCCATAGCTGTGAAATCAGGTACTGCAGAGAATAAGTAATCTCCGTATGCATTAAGCATAAATTCATCTTCATCACCGAGATCTAGGTTCAGGTATTGACCTTCTAAGTAAATGTCTCCGCTTTCCAGTCTATATTGTCCAAAAATGTAGCCTTCTTCATCCGGATTATCTTCATCAATATTAGTAAAGTCTAACTGTAAGCCAATTCTGTTTCTCTTCAGAGTAGCAAAAGCTGCATCCATTCTGTAATCCCATTTTGGAGTAACTTTGATCTGGAGATCATCTTCTTCATCAGTTAGCATAAATCCAAGAGCAACAGTCACACCAATTTCATCAGGATTGTACTTGCTGTTAGTAAGATCAAATCCGGGTTGAGTGTACCAACCTGTTACAGTTAAGTCTATATCATCATCTTCACCTAAAGTAGCAGTTGCTTTAGCAGCTGCTCCAAAGTATACATTGGTTAGATCGCTAGCTACAGCGCCTTCTACAGCTAAGCCTACTTGATCATCATCATCTTCATCAGTCAAATCAAAGGCAATATCTGCGCCGCCGAATAGCAGTCCTGCTAAATTGTCATAACCGGCAGTTACACCAATTGGTACATCGTCATCATCGCCAACATTAAAGGAAACATTCAAGAAGTAGAAGTCTTCTACATCCATAAATGCAGTCCAGGTACCAAGATCTTCATCAGTATCCCATTCCCACTGAGCCCAGACACCCGGGAATTCTTCTAACTCATCGAAATCGTACAGTAAGCCTAATGCAATGTCATCCGGTTCAATATCAGTAGAAATCCATAAGCTCCAGTCTCCAGCATATTTTAAATTATATTTACGAGGAGTAATGGTTACCGGGCCATTAAGAACGTTATCAATTCTTAGTTGAATTTCAGCAGTTGTTTCAGGATTAATTTCAGCTGCAAATTTGAGATCAACTCGATCTGTTAATGTTGCAGGTGCCAGTGGATCACCAGATAAATCAAAAACATCCTTACTATAGTCAGCTTTCCAAGTTCCAGTGATTTTCACCGGTTCAAAGAATCTTTCATGTTTGTCAACTAATTCTTTCATTGCAGCAATGGCTTCACTGTGTTCACCAAGAGTTGCTTCCAGATCAGCTACGGTGACTCCGAGTCTGGCTAATTCGTCAGCAAATTCCACAGCAAGTTTGGATAGGATTTCTACATCTTCTGCAAGACCGCCATACTGTTCAACGTAAGCTAACACTCTTGCTATTGCTTCGGCAAATTCATAACGGGTTAACATTCTCTGACCGCCAAAGGTTCCATCAGGATAACCGATGACCACACCTTTAGCTGCGAGGGTCTGAACTGCATCATAAGCCCAATGATTTAAAGGAACATCAACAAACGGGTTCGCTAAAGCCGGAATAGCTAAAGCAAATACAAGCACTAATGCTAATGCTAATTTTTTCATGTTTTCTCCTTGGTTTTTTAATATTTCCAGCTTAATACTCTTTTAAAACACCTGTTAATTGAGTATCCTTCGTTTCCTCACTAAGATGTTTTCTTAAAAGAATTAAGATGGATGTTTGTACCATTTCTACATAAATAAAGCAGGCACCAATTCTTTTTCACCTCCTTTCTTCCCCTTTATTCACAAATTGAAATGATACAAATCTTTTTTCATTAATTAATTATAATAAATTACCGCAGGCAATATTTTACCAAAGAACATTTGCTATTATTATAGAATGGTAAATTTATGAATGTCAAGCTTTTCTATATAAAATTTACATTTTTATATTTCTTTTTTATTAATATACTAATATTTAGGTCAAATAAATTCAATTTGATTACTTGCCCAGGTTCTTTGCTTCCAGTAAATAATCGTTTAACCTATTCTAATACAGTTTAATAATGTAATTTGGTTTTTTTCTGTAAACTGACAACTGGAAACATTAATCTGTTCTTTACTAAAAACTATAAACTGATAACTGATAACCTCGACATGAATGTATACCCAAATTAGTGGATAATTTTTGTTCCTTCAATTCTCACTTTAAATGGACCAGTAGTCCAGGTATCAGAAAGAGCAATCACCCTTATCTGCATAGTGGTTTCACCCTGAACAATATCTCTGACCATCTCAAAAAGATTAACAGCAGAAATGGTACCCACTAAACTGGTACGTGGCTCCGGTATAATACCTTCCTGCACTGCTTTAAGATTAACCTTACGCAAGATAGAAAATAATCTATTTTCAGCTTCTTTGGGATCATTTATAGCCGGAATCTCCTCTTCTAAAATAACTTCATTTTCTTTAAAAACCAACTTATTTCCCAGAATAGCAAAGTTGGCAATAACTATTTCACCCCTAATAACATTCATGGAAGCCAGTAAGCGTACAATTAATTCTTCCTGACTCTGGCTAATCTTCTGAATTAAATCATCAAATTCACTTTTAGAAATAATAAGTACCTGTTCGTTTTTTTCATCTGGTTCAGCTCCCAGTTCCAATACTTTCCTAGTCGCCTGACTAATAAGATTAAGTAGGTCTCTTTCTATCTGTTCCTGTGGAATTCCACCTTTGATGATAGTCATAGCGATTTCTTCACCTTGATCTATAATTATATCTCCACTTCTTAACCAGCTAATTCCTGAGTAAAGAGCCTTTACTGTTTCCTGTAATTCAATAATTTCTTGTTGGAGACTATCCCTTTCTTCAGTTAACCTTTGTCTAACCTCTATCAGAGATTCTAATTGTGTAGTTTGTAATTCAATCTGGCTGTTTAACTTATGAAATTCCCCCTCCAATTCTTCTAACTCTAAGGTTCTCTCCTCTAATTCTTTTCGAGCCTCTTCCAGCATTGTGTTTCTTACCCTTATCTCCTGGGTAAGTTCGTTTTGTTTCTGACGCAGTTCATCCATACCAAACAAAGCAGTACGAACGTCATTAGAAAGTATAGATAAAATTGATAGGGTAAGAATAGAAATAATTATACCTGTTAAGATAGTAATAAAAACAGCAGTGCGATGGGGACGTAAACCAAAAATACTTATTTTCTTTTTACCAATACGAAAACCAGTTAAATCCCCAATATAAGCTATGACTCCACTGATAAGGATTAAAGTTAATATTAAGATAATGCTATACATAATATAGTCAGGGGAGGTTTCCCCTGAAACCTCTCTATTGATTCGTATATAGTATACCGTATAGCGTATAACTTGGTGTGTAATACGCAAATTAGTTGTTAGTTAGTAGTTAGTCGCTGGTATAAATTGGTTTTAAGTTTTTTGTTTCAGGTTTACGATTATAGGTTGTTGGTATTTGCCAACAAAATAATTTTTGTATTTTATTACCGTTTTATTTTTAACTCTATTACCCTAAAGCTATCATTAAACTCAAATAATTTTTTACGATGTACGTTATACGGTATCCTGGTATACCCTGGTTATTTAATATCATTTAATAGCTATATTTTTCCATTATAAAGAATATTTTGCTTTTACTCTTTACCTCATTCTTTACTAAAAACTATAAACTGAAAACTTTCAACTGTAAATTTTTTATAAGGTAAAACGTTCGCCAAGATAATATTTTCGGGTAATTTCTGAACTGGCTACTTCAGAAGGATTTCCAGAAGCCAATATTTTTCCATCATGCATAATATAAGTACGATCAGTAATCTTCATGGTCTCCCTAACATTGTGGTCAGTAATAAGAATACCCAGTCCCTTTTCTTTCAAGTAGCCAATAATTTCTTGAATATCATAGACCGCAATAGGATCTATACCAGTAAAAGGTTCGTCAAGCAGTATAAAGGATGGTGAGCTGGCTAAAGTACGTGCAATTTCTACTCTTCGTCTCTCGCCACCGGAAAGCATATAGCCCTTATAATCAGCTAAGTGTTTAATTTCTAACTCCTGTAACATTCTAGAACATCTTTTTTCTCTCTCAGTACGTTCTATACCAAGAGCTTCCAGAATTAACAAAATGTTTTCCTCAACAGTTAATTTCCGAAAAATAGAAGGTTCCTGAGCAAGATACCCTAATCCCATTCGTGATCGTTGAAACATGGGTATGTGGGTAATATCTTTGCCTCTAAAAAACACCTTTCCTTTATCCGGACGAATCAATCCAGTTATCATATAAAAGGTAGTTGTTTTCCCAGCTCCATTAGAACCGAGTAAACCAACTACCTCTCCTCTATTAATTTCTATATTAACCTCATCAACAACTCTGCGTCTGCGATAAATTTTAACCAGTTGTTCGGTCCATATTTTTTCCAAATTTTCCAAATGCTTCTCCCAAAAATTGATTGATGACTAACTGCAAGCTAATTAAATAAATCTATATCTAAAATAATGATTTATTTGCTGGAGGTAATCCTCTGAATTTCAGCAATTACATCCTGAGTTAGATGCTCACCACCATATAAAATGATTGGGTATTCATTGAGATCATTTCCGGTAAATACTGGAACTTCACTATTAATAATTACTTGATACTTACCTTTTTCTCCAACAGCCTTTATTGCTTGCAGAATATCAGAATTCCTTTCTGCCTGTAAAGCTTGCATCTGAGCTAATAGTTTCTGTTTTACTGGTTCCCATTCTGCATTAAATTTTTCTTCCAATTTTTTAAGTTCTGTCTCTTCCAGCCCTTTTCCTTCTTGATTGAGTTTTTCCTGCCTGGTCTGCAATTCTGTTCTTAACTCCTGGTTTATCTGATTTATTTTTTCGGTATTAGGATGACTGGCAGTTACTTTAGCCAAACTAACATAGCCAACATTCTGAGCTAAAGCACCTATGGTGAAAAAAGTTAATAATAAAGCAATTGCTGTTAATAAAAAAGCTACTCTGTATCTGCCCACTATTCTTGCCTTCAAGTTAAAAGTCATATACTATCTTCCTCCTTAATTTATATGTTCAATACCATAGAATTTTTTAAATATAATTATTAAGTAAGTATTTATATATTTATACTAAATACGGTTACGGTTTCTTAAATATAATAAATAAAAGCAAAAATAATTTATAATAGATTATTCCTTAAAATTAATTTACATACTTATAAATTAGAAAGTGTGCCCAATGCTGAAATAAGCCTTACCCTCCTCATCTTCTCCAAAACCATAATCAATGCTGATTGGTCCCAAGAAGGTATCAAAGCGTATTCCCACTCCCTTACCAAACTTCAAATCACCTATAGCAATAGATTCACCAAAATCCCAGGCATTACCCCAATCAGCAAAGATAACTGCTTGTAAATTATCCGCCAGAGGAAAACGATATTCAATGTTAAAAATAAGAGAAGTATCTCCTGAGAATTCTTTATACTCATAACCCCTTATAGTGCCTAATCCTCCGACCTCGTATTTTGCAAAAGAGGGTAAAGAAGTATCACCAACGCCGACTACCATTCTCATTGCCAGTACACCCTGATTGATGGTACTGGTAATAGTAGTGTCATCTGCTCGGTCTTCTTCAAATATATCAGTAGAAAGATAGGTACGCAAATCTAAATCATACTTACGGTAGTCATAATCTCCTCCCAGTATCCCACCAGCATTTTGAATAGAAGCAGTACCATACCATCCTTCTGTTGGATTAAATCGGTCATCTCGGGTATCGTAAATTAATATCGGTCGGAAACTATTGGTTAGTCCTTCCTGAATATTATCAGGTAACTGACCAGATATTAAATTATAACTCGCATCCTCAGTCTTTAACTCCAAGCCAACCTTAAAATGTTCTTTAAACTCTCGTCCAAAAGTAAGCTTACCGCCTATTCGTTCCATTTCATATTTGGAATCAATACCATCGATTTTTTTATTCACTTCCATGAAAGAATCATAAACATCTAAACCAAAAAATGTAGGGGTATTTCCTAACCAGGGTTCATAGAAGGAAAAACTATAGGTAGTCCTGGTACCCACTTCCAGTTTTGCCTCAATGCTCTGCCCTCGTCCAAAAAGATTAGATTCTTTAATACTGGCATAGGCAAATAATCCCTCACCTGTGCTATAACCTCCTCCACCTCCAAATAAACCGGTACTTTTCTCTTTCACCTCTATTACTACTACAATCAAGTGTTCCTCGCTGCCCGGCTCTAACCTCATGGAAACATCTTCAAAAAATCCAAGATTATAAACTTCCTGTAATGATTCTTTTACTTTACTAAAATCAAATAATTCTCCGGATTCAATATTTATTTCTCGCCTTATTACCTTATCAACTGTCTTTTCATTACCGCTAATCCTTACCTCTTCAATTATCCCTTCAGCCAGTTTAATTAAGAGCACACCGGTATTCTGATTAAAATCAATTTCTTCCACCTGAGCTAATATTAATCCTCTCTCTTTATATAGTTGAGAAATTCTATCCAGGTCATTCTGTAATATCTTTTGAGAAAACACCTGTCCCTTGCTTAAGACCATAACATCTTTAATTTCCTGATCTGCCAAAATAGTACTTCCTTCAATGACAATATCTTCTATAATTGCATTTTCCTTAACTTGAAAGACAACTCTATAACCATCTCGAAACGGTTCTAACTTAACCTGGACATCCTGAAAATAACCCAAATCAAAGATTGCTTTCATATCAGCTTGAACTTTATCCTTGGAAAACAAATCTCCAATATTGGAAGAAATTAGAGACACTATAAATTTTGTATCGATATGTTCATTGTCGCGTACGACGATGGCAGTAATTTTCCCATTATTCTGGGCTAGAGCTGTATTAAAAAATGGGAAAAGTAATATTAATACTATGATAACAAATAAAAAACATTTATTTACTATTTTATTTCTCAACTCGTTTTCCTCCTGGATATTTATTCCTCTCAATCATTCCTTGAATAAAAAAGTTTTCACTTTTTCTATTATATAACATATCTTAGAATATCTAAACAAATTCTAAGAAAATTATTTTGGAAAAATTAGTAATTTTACCAAAATGGGATTCAGAATGGTCTATAAATATTTGAAATAGATAGCAAGGCACTGTATAGCTTTATATCTCAAATTGCTAATGCCAAATAGGGTAATTCCTTCTAATAAACTAAAATTGAATATGTAATTTTTTTGCTAAATCATCAAGATAAGTATAAAAAATAGGCACCACAATAAGGGTTAAGAAAGTTGAGGATGTTAATCCTCCAATAATTGTTACAGCCATAGGAGCTCTCATTTCAGCGCCTTCCCCTGCAGCAATAGCCATCGGCAACATAGCTAAGACCGTCGTTAAAGTAGTCATTAAAATTGGTCTTAACCGTATTTTTCCACCCTGAATAACCGCTTCATTACGTTCTAACCCTTTTTTCCTTAATTGATTAATATAATCTATCAGTACAATTGCGTTATTTACCACAATACCAGCTAACATTATCAAGCCGAGAAAGGAAAGCACATTAAAACTAATATCAGTAATCAATAATGCCAAAATAACCCCAATCAGTGAAAAAGGAACAGAAAGAATGACCGCAAAAGGAAATAATAATGATTCAAATTGGGCAGCAATAATCATATACACTAAAAATATAGAAAGAATTAGGGCAAAGAAAAGGCTTTGAAATGACTCTATCATCTCCTGATTTTCACCCGCAAAAGTATAATTATATCCCTCTGGTAACACTATTGCCTCCAATTTTTTCTGGGCATCCTGAATAACATTTCCCAGGAAACGACCGCTGATATTGCCTGTAACGGTAACTATTCTCTGCTGATTTTCCCTGTTTATCACCTGGGGGCCGATTCCAGAGACTACTTCAGCAATTTCCTTTAGAGGAATCTGCAATCCATATCCTGAGCTTATATATAAATTTTCTAATTGCTGGATATTTTCTAAATCACTTTTGTCCAAGCTTACCCTGATATCAAACTGGTCTCCTCCTTCCTGATAATAGCTAGCAACTTTTCCTAAAATGGCATCCTGGATATTAGTAGCAATTTGTCCGGCGCTTAAACCATATAAATTAGCCTTTTCTCTATCAATATTGATATGGAGCTCGGGTCGGACCTCCTCAACACTACTTTTCAAATCATATATTCCCTCTACTTCACTTAATATGTCTATAATTATCTTTGCAGTATAGCCTAACTCTTCAATTGAATCACCAGTAACTTTAATAGAAAGAGGAGAGCCTGTAGAAAAAGACATTCCTTGTTCGCCAATATTAATTTTTGTATCAGGATAATCATTTATTCGGCTGCGTAAATCAGCAATAATATCTTTGATTTCCCTTTCTCTTTCAGACTGGTCAGTTAAGCTAACCATTAGGGACCCGGAATTATTGCCACCTCCGCCTATACCCATTCCCATCCCTTCTCCACCAATACCAGTAAAGATATTTTTAACTTCAGGAATGTTGCTGACTGTTCTTTCAATATCTTCTACCACTTTCCTGGTAACCTCAAGGTTCGTACCCACCGGTAAGGATATATTAATATTGAAAGAACCCTGGTCTACAGAAGGAAAAAATTCTGTCCCAACTATTGGCACGAGAAGAAAAGATATAATTAATATTATAACGGCAAGTATGGTTACCATGCCACGATGACGTAAAGAACCTCGAATAAGATTGCCATAAATTCTATTTATAAAATTAAATAATCGGCCTCTCCCTTCAATATACTCGGCGCCAACTGCACTGTCAGCTTCATGATTATCATTAGCTGGATTATTATTCTTTTCCATAGACGAAGATAAAGATTTTGTCGGCTTCAGTGTTCTTCTTATCAATTTTGAAGAAAGCATAGGGATTAAAGTCAGTGCAACAAATAAAGACATAAGTAGTGAAAAGGTTATTGTTAAACCCATTGATTTAAATAATTCCCCGGCTATTCCAGAAACATAAGCTACTGGTAAAAATACCGCAATGGTAGTCAGAGTGGAAGCTGTAATGGCTTGACTGACCTCGTTAGCGCCTTCCTGAGAGGCTAGTAATGCATTTTTCCCTATTTCCCGTTGCCGATAAATATTTTCCGAAACAACTATGCCATTATCTACCAGCATTCCTATACCTAATGCCAGTCCGCCGAGTGTCATCATGTTTAGCGTTAAATTAGAAAAATATAGTAGAGTAAAAGTAGAAATTACTGAAATAGGTATGGCTAATCCGATAACAATAGTACCACTTATGCTGCGTAAAAATAAATATAATACCAGAATAGCTAACACAGCTCCAAAAAGGAGAGTATTGGTCACTTCAGAAATAGTTTTTTTAATGAAATCAGAAGAATCAAATATATTTATAATCTGAATATCGCCTGGAAGCAGCTCTTCTATTCGTTTCAATTCATGGTTAATCCTGTTGGCAACAATTACCGTGTTTGCTCCAGATTCTTTCTGAATACTAAAGGCTACACTGGGCAATCCATTAATATAATTTATTGAATTTTTTTCTTTGAAAGTATCTGTTATTTGAGCAATATCCTTTAAATAGATTTGATTTCCCTGTAAATTAGTAATCACTACATTTCGAATATCTTCAATGCTTTCAAATCGTCCCAGGGTTCTAATTAACAAATCAATAGTACCATCACGAACAGTTCCTGCTGGTAAATTGATATTTTCACTTCTTAAAGACATAACAATTTGATCTAATGTCAACTGATTCGCACGAATTTTTTCACTATTTAAGGAAACTAATATTTCTCTTTCTAATCCGCCACTTACTGAAGCCTGGGCTATTCCTTCCAATCTTTCCAGTCTTGGTTTAACAATATCCTGAGCAAATTTTTCTAATTCATTAAGTTCATATTGCTCTGAACCCATACCCAATATCATCATCGGCATCATAGACGGATCTGCTTTGAATATAATGGGATCGCTGGCATCACTGGGGAGCATGCTTTTTACCATATCTATTTTTTCTCTTATTTCCAGAGAGGCAATGTCCATATTAGTTCCCCATTGAAAAGAAAGCAGTATTATTGAGCTCCCCTCCTGCGAATAGGAATTAACCGTATCAACCTGATTCATGGTACTTACGGCTTCTTCTAAAGGAATAGTAATAAGTGTTTCTATTTCTTCCGGGGCAACGCCTGGATAAGAGACTATAATTGCTGAAACAGGAAAAGATAAATCAGGCAATAAATCAAGACCTAATCCCTGATAAGAAATAATGCCAATCACAATGAGGGTAATAAACAACATTAATATAGTAACTGGTCTATTAACTGAAAATTTTGGCAAATTCACTGCTTTATATCCTCCCGGTCGATAACCCTAACTTTTTCTCCACTTTGAACTGTTATATTTCCGGAAATAACAATTTCCTCATCCTTGTGCAGACCTTGTAAAATTTCAACCTGATTACCCTGGCTAATTCCAGTAACAACTTCTCTTTGTTCAACAATATCTCCCTTTAAGACAAATACATAAATCCCATCTTTTTTTCTAGTTAAAGCGGTATCCGGAATAATAAGGGTATCCTTAATTTCCCTGATTGCTATATTAGCCCTGGCAAAAACGCCAGGCGGTATCTCTGTATCAGGATTATTTAATCTTATTTTAACTTCCATCGTTTTACTAGCAGGGTCTACCATCACCCCTTTGCTAGTAATTTCTCCAGAAAACACATTTTGCGAGAAAGCATCGATAAATATTTCAGCTTTTTGTCCTAATTGTATGGTAGCAACATCTTTTTCAGATATTCCCGTTGTTACATACAATTCACTGGTATCCACAATAGCTAAAAGAGGAATTGTGGAGGAAACCAGTTCTCCAATTTTGGCATTAATTGATGTTACTTTACCACTGATGGGAGCTTTAACCACAGTATTATTTAGTTGCGATTGAGTCATTTCTAAAGCAGATTGAGCCTGTCTAACCTGAGCCTCTACCGATCTAAGATCCTGTTCAGAGGCACCTTCCATAACCAGCTTGTAACTCTCATTTGCCACTTGATACTGAGCTTCAGCAATCTCGAATTGATTTTTAGCCTGGTCATGCTGCTGTTCTGAAACAGCACCTTCAGAAAAAAGTTTCTGCATACTTAAATAATTTTCTTCTGCGCTATCTCTACTTATCTTGGCTTGACGAACTGCTGCTTCTGCTTGACTTATTTCCTGAGGTCTGGCACCAGTTTTGACCTTTTCTAAAGAAGCCTGGATAGCATCAAGAGTAGCTTTCGCCTGAGCTACCTGTAATCTAATCTGTTCATCATCCAGACGCATTAATATATCATTTTTTTGTACAGTATCACCTTCCTTAACCAATAATTCCTTTACCTGTCCAATGTTCTTAGCGTATACTCTAACTATTTCTTTAGGTTCTACCAATCCACTGACAGTAAAGAATGATTTGATATCACCTCCTTGAACTCTGGCAACCTGTACTGGCACTATCCTATCTGGTTGTGTCTGAGGGATTGTAGCTATTTCTTGCCTCTGCTGGTAAAAACGATTTGCTATTGGTATAATAAGCAATCCCACA
Organism: Atribacterota bacterium; assembly: GCA_028717805.1. NCBI lineage: Bacteria > Pseudomonadati > Atribacterota > Atribacterota bacterium. The sequence goes on along the minus strand of JAQUNC010000039.1, from coordinate 3,416 downwards.
AATATGATAATAACTGCATAAAAAACTCTGCACTTGGTAATTCTCATATAATATATTCCTCTCTTAGTCTTAATAGCATAATTTTTTTAAGTAAACTATTACCATTATCTTTTAGTTATTCAATAGAAATTCTTCCTCTTGAAAATCCCTGCAATTATTCTTCAGCTTGATATGAATTAATCTTTTTTACTGAATATTTTTAAGCAATATAACTTCTTACTTTGACTGTCTGTAAAATATTCAGTTATTATATTATAATCTTTATGCTGAAACTATTTTACTAAACTATTCATAAATGTTAAATAAGTAATAAAAATATAGTTAAACAATAATTTTTTAATAATTCAATAATCCCATAGCCTTTATCAAAGCTGCTCTGCTGGTATTATAATCATGTAAAGCGTTGAGATGATTAGTTTCTGCTTCAATTAAAGCACTTTGGGCATCAATTACTTCGATATTGGTAGCAATGCCCTCATTATATTTTACCTGGGCGATGCGAAAACTCTCCATAGAATCCTTAATACCCTGTTCGGTTACTTTAACTAATTTCTCTGCTTCCTTCATATTTAGAAAGGCAGAGCGTACTTCAAATTCTATTAATTGTTCAACCTGTTTTCTACTTTGCTCAACCTGGGATAAATTTATTTCAGCCTGTTTTATTTTTGATTTATTTACTCCACCATCAAAAATAGGTACTTCTCCTATTATTGCTACCTGCCAGCCAGTTAATCCTGATTCCATATTCATAACTATTTGTGGTCTTCTATTGCTTTTGGCTATATCTACCATTCCTTCCATTATAATTTTCTGTTGATTAATATTGTGTATTTCAGGTCTGCACTGCCAGACTGTTTCCAATGCTTCCTCCAGGGTAATCTCGCAAGCTTCATAAGAAAGACTATCCTGTAATTGAATTATAGTCTCCAGGGCAATTCCCAAGATGGAATTTAAATTATATACTGCCAGCATATAACCATTTTCCGCTCTAATTAAATTATGTTCCAGATTAGATAGCTGAGAATTAATCCGGTTTAAATCAATGGGAGCAATCATTCCTTCTGCCAGTAGTGACTGGGAGGTCTCCAGATGTGCTTTAATCTGGGTTAAAGCCTGCTCACTTACTCTCTTCAGTCCTTCTGCCTGCAATACCCGGTAATAAGCTTCGGTTACTTTATAAATGAGTTCCTGTTTATTTGCTTCCAGTTCATTAACAGCAATAGATTGTTCCGCTTCAGCAAGTTCAACAAGAGTTTTTAGCTTACCACCACTGTACAGTACCTTGGAAACCTTAACTGAGATAAGAGGAACTCCATAACCGGAGGAATAAAGATAACTAAAATCGCCTTCGGCAATGTTTTCCATATCGGGAGCTTCATTCATTCTGATATAACCACCCTGAAATTTGGCGTTGATTTTAGTAGCTCCTTTGGTTTCTTTCACCTGCTCCTCTTTTGCTTCTACTTTACTCTGGGAAATCCGATATCCCAGATTGTTCTCTAGAGCAATTCTAATACATTCTTCTATATCCAAACTTAGACTTTCTGCCGAATAAGCCATTTCTGAAAAAATTAAAAATATATATACTATTAATAAAATAAATATTGATAACCAGAATGATTTACCTCTTGTAAATGCTATTGATTTGTTCATAAATAAACCTCCTTCAGAATTTAACAATAAAAATGAAAGTGATCTTTTTTATACTATTCATTGTTGTTTTCTCTTTCCATCTGTTTCATCTTCTTCCAGACTGCAAGCGCCTCTTCAGCGCTATTAACTTGAACATCGCTAAAAACATGAGGATGACGACGGATAAATTTTTCTTTAGCACCATTTAATACCTGTTGATAATCAAATAACCCTTCTTCTTTAGCTATCTGTATCTCCAGCAAAATATCCATCAACAAATCTCCCAGTTCCTCACATAAATTTTGAGAATTTTTATTATCTACAGCTTCTTTTATCTCTTGTGCTTCATCCAGGATATTAATCACCATGGAGTTCAGGGTTTGTTTTTTATCCCAGAGACAGCCCTGGGGACCTCTAAGTTGAGTAACAATAGAAATTAATTCCGAAAACAATTCTTTCTCTTTCTGGAACATTAGAAAAGACCCTCCTTCCTGATCTGTCCAAACATCCTTTTAATAACTATCTATTATTTTATTTTTAAGATAATTATAATTACATTATATTAAAAAAGTTTTAATAACATTTAAATTAAATATAAAATTTTTATAAAAATATTGGCAATATTCTCAATCATATTATATCAAGGATGTTCAAGGGGAATCCTCCCCCTTGAAAACCCCTAAATACAACTTTAAATTAATATAGAAAATAATTTATGATATTTCGTTTTAGAATCCTGAGGGATCATAAGCCTGGGTAGTAATTGTCCTCAGGATGTTCAAGGGGAATCCTCCCCCTTGAAAACCCCTTTATTCAGTATATAGTATACTAGTATATGATATGGTATACCGTGGTGCGTAGTGCATTACATAGTAGTATACCGTACTAAGTATATTGTATATCGTTAATTTAGTCATTTAATAGATATTGGTATAGTACAAGTAGTTGGGTAGTTAGTATTTAATTCTTAGAATAAAATAGTTTTCGGTTTTCGGTTTAAATCTCCTTAAGTAAAAGTTGATGAAATTACCTCAATGCTTTGCTCCTCCCAATGACCGAAAAGGAAAAGATTCCTGGCAATAGCAGAAAAGGAAAGGTGCTCCTTATAATGACTATTTGGTTATGAGTCATGCGTATTGCGTGAATCATAGGTAAGTGTTATACCCAAATAAAGGTTTAACCAAAAACTATAAACCTTTAACTATAAACTTCAAGGTCCTTGCGAGCACTGCCTAAGTAGTGTGTGGCAATCTATTAACTTCCTAAAGACATTCAAAGTATTTTCTTTATGGGATAATCAGTGGATGACTTCCCTGATTATCCTGTTTCAGGAATAACTGTCTTTAAAAAAGATAAAAAAAGATGGAGAATGCTATGGGAATAGACTAAATTATCAGTCTCCTGGAAAATCATTTTTAATTCATAATAACGACCTTTCTGAGAGTAGCTTATATTCTTTCTGGTTTCAATCTTTAGAGCATCTTTAATTTTACTCTCCAAAGGAGAACCTATTTGGTATTTAATAGAAACATAGCGATTAGTTATCCTGATGTTAGTCACTCCTTGATTTTTTAACTTTAATTTCAGTTGAACTAACAGTAATAGATTTTCAACTTCTCCTGGATAAAGCCCATAGACATCCTGTAGTTCACTTCCTAAATCATTTAGTTCTGTCTCCGTTTTTATTTGACTTAGCCTTTGATAATAACTTATTCTTAATTCAGGATTGGAAATATAATACTCTGGAATATAACTATCCAGCTTTGCTTCAATTTCTGGTTCTG